>CAMJTE010000008.1 GCA_946408655.1 uncultured Caryophanales bacterium
TTCATATAAAATTCTATTTGTCCTATATGTTCTTTTTTTAGTTCAGTAACCTTTAGTTCCACCACTACATAACAATTATATTTAATATTAAAAAGAAGTAAGTCGATAAAGTTATAATTATCTCCTAATTTAATTTTGTATTCATTTTTAATATAACAAAACCCTTCTCCTAACTCATCAAGAAACTCATTTAAATTCTCCAATATCATTTTCTGCAACAACTTTTCGGATATATCTTCTATGCCAATAGTATTTCGAATAATTATTGGATTCTTTAATGTTTCAGATAATTCAACTGTTTCATTTCTTGCAATCTTATTTTTAGTCTTCTCATCTAATCTTTCATATTCATTATTTTTTATTCTTGCTCTTAAATGTTTACTACTTATATTATTTTTATCACATAAATTTATATAATAATTTATTTCATTTATGTTCTTTAGTTTCATTAACTCATCATAATGACTAATTGTTAATTTGGCCGGAGCCGCCGGCCATTTTTTTTCACAAAAGTTGTAGAATTGACGCATTCTTCTCAGTGTTCTTTCATTATACTTTTTTCCCACATCTAAAACTAAATTACTAGAGTATTCTTTAATTACATTTTCACCATAATGTTTACCAGCTGCAATAATCAATTTACCAACTTCATAATATGTATTTAAATCACTCTTATTTTTAGAATAATCTTTTGCTTTATGAGTTAAAGTAACTCTTTTATACTACTATAATAGTCCATAACACCACCACCCGCAATATTTATAACACACTCCAAATATTTAATCAAACAACTAATTTTTGATAAAATACATAATAAAACTACAAGTTTTTTAAACTTTACTTGTAGTTTATTAAATTCTGTATACTTAACTATACAATTCTACTCAAAACATAAAATTTAACTTTTTTAACTATGTACTTTAATACTTGCAATAATTATACTATCTTTATTATTTATCATACTTGCTATTACTAATTCTTCTATATCAGTCTTAATTATCTTATCAATCTTTCTTGCACCAAACTCTTGATAATTACTTTTATCTACAATCTCATCAATTACACTATTACTTATACTAATTTTAATACTCTTATACTTTTTCTTTAACTTACTTATTTTATTTTTAATAATCTTTTTTATACTAGTAGAATCTAAATAATTAAACGTTACTACTTTATCCATTCTATTTACTAAAGGGATACCAAATAATTCTTTAATCTTAGTATCATTCTTACTTGTATTAAAGCCAATCTCATTTCTTTCAAATCCAACATTAGTAGTCATAATAATAACTGTATTTTTAAAATTAATATTATCCCCTTTAGCATCAGTAATCACACCATCATCTAACGCTTGATAGAATAAATTCATTATACTAGTATCTGCTTTATCAAATTCATCAAGTATTAATACAGAAAAAGGATTATCTTTTATCTTATCTAAGATATTTTTGGAATCATTATATCCTATATATCCTGCTGGAGAGCCTATTAATTTACTTATAGAATGAGACTCACTATATTCACTCATATCTATTTTTATTATATTTTTAGTAATGTATTTAGCAAACAATTTGGCAAGCATAGTCTTACCTACTCCAGAAGGGCC
This sequence comes from uncultured Caryophanales bacterium, assembly GCA_946408655.1. Classification (GTDB taxonomy): domain Bacteria; phylum Bacillota_I; class Bacilli_A; order RF39; family UBA660; genus RUG12438. The sequence continues at coordinate 1,610 of CAMJTE010000008.1, forward strand.
GGCAAACATAATAGATATACATTTATCATCTTTAAATCCAAGTCTTATTTGTTTATATATTTTAACAAGTTCATCTACCGCAATACTCTGTCCAATTACTTTCTTATTGAGTTTATTACTAATACTATTAGTATCTTTAACATCTTTATTACTCATTGTATATATTGGTACATTAGCCTTTATACTAACTACATTTATAATATCACTTTTACTTATATGATGATTGTTATTCTTACTATATAAATTAAGTTCTAATCTATTTATTTTATCCATAAGTTTATTTTCTTCCATCTTATACTTAGTTGCAAGTTTATAATCATTATTTAATATTGCTTTTTTCTTATCACTAACAATTGTTTTAACCTCTTTATTTAATTCATTATACTTCTTAATCATTTTATTCTCTTTTAAACTTACATGCGCACATACTTCATCTAAAATATCTATAGCTTTATCAGGTTGTTTTCTATCAGTTATATACTTATTAGACATACTTATAATTAAATCAATTAATTCCTCATTAATTACTACATGGTGATAATTCTCATAAGTACTTTTAATCTTCATAAGAATATTTTTTAATCCTTCACTACTAGGTTCTTCTATATATACTTTTTGAAATCTTCGATCTAATGCCCGATCATTTTCAATATATTTTTTATATTCGTTTGTTGTTGTCGCACCAATAAGGCGCATATGATTACGAGCAAGCGCTGGTTTAAAGATATTCGATGCGTCAATCGCACCTTCCGCACCACCCGCACCTACTATTGTATGAATCTCATCAATAAAAAGTATTATATCATCGTTATCTTCTAGTTCTTTTAACATCTTATTAATACGTTCTTCAAACTCACCACGATACTTAGTTCCCGCTACAGCTGATGCCATATCTACACTAATTATTCTTTTATTTTTTAAACCTCGTGGTACTTCTCCAAAGGCAATCATTCTACTTAACTCTTCTACAATGGCAGTCTTACCAACACCTGCATCTCCTATTAGTATTGGATTATTCTTCTTTCTTCTTGATAGTATTTCTAGTACTCTTTTAATCTCAGTATCTCTTCCTACTACTGGATCTATATTATTATCCATTGCCTTCTTTGTTAAATCAACACCTATCTCGTCAATAAGTAACTTATCACATCTTTTATTCTTAACAATTTTAGATACAAACTCTTCATATAATAAATCTAAATCTATCGACATCGATAGCATTATTCTAATCGCAATACCTTCTCCTTCTTCAAGCATAGCAGAAAACAAATGATTAATAGTTACATTACCATTATTATTCTCTCTACTATCTATCATAGCTGTTTCCATAATTCTTTTAAGTAGTGGAGTATATAAAAAGTATTCACATTTTTTCTTACCTACTCCTACTATCTTAATAATCTGGCTTTTAAACTTATCATAATCAAGATCATATTCTTTTAATTTACTAGTAACTTCGTTCTTATCTTTTAAAATTGCAAGAAGAAGGTGTTCACTCCCTACATAAGGATGATTCAAATTATTCATCTCTACTTTCGCACTAATAAGTATTTTTCTTGCCTCTTCCGTATAATTATTAAACATAATACCTCCTTTTATATTCTATGTATATAATGATTACTTTTCTATATTTTATTCCTAAGAATAAATAATCATAGCAGAAAAACAAAATATTTGTTCATCACGATATAAAGCAACACTAACTTGATATTTAATATCTATTACATCTCCAGTTAATTCTGATAAAAATTTATTAACACTCGATTCTAAATCTAATTCATGCGATTCATCAATTACTTTTACTTTCATAAAAAAATCACCGATATCATTATAATATCAGTGATTAATTAATTTTGTCGGATTATCTTCCAGAGAAATATTCATGGAATGCCGGCATATTTACAATAGTTGTTGGGTTAAATGATCTACTTTGGAATACACCAAATGTATAGTAATCTGTCATATATACTCCTGTTGCAGTTTGTAAGTGAAGGTGTCCTCCTGTTGAACATCCATCCCAGTACTCAATAGAACCAACTCCACCTGAGTATCCTATTAGTGTATCTTTAGTAACAGTTTGTCCAACACTTACGTTATATGATGATAAATGGAAATATCCTGATGTATAAGAATTACCATTAACTTTATGAGCAATAAATACCATATTACCACCACAACTACTACGATAATTAGTTTTAACAACAATACCATCGGCAATTGAATAAACTGGTGTACCATGCGATAATTCAATATCTATTCCATAATGGAATACTGAGTAATTAAAGTACCATGCACTAAGACCAAATACAGATCCCATGCGACCTGTTGCGGTAGGACGATAGAAACCAGCCGCACTAGGAAGTGACCCATAAGCAGTTACACTACTAGATGAACCTCCACCTGAGTTTCTTGATGCAGCAGCCCTAGCATTATTATATCTATTAACGCAACTACTTACATCTTCATTAGCAGAACACTTATACTTAGTTTCATATAGATTAATCATATCTTGTAAGTCTTTTATCTCATCTTCAATATCAATCATACCATCAGTATATTCAGTAATTTGTTCACCTAATTTTGCCGCTTCGGCACTTAACTGCTCTTGCGAATTTTCTAAAGATACTTGTTTTTCCGATAACTCACTTACTTTAGCCTTATTCTCTTCAACTAATGCTTGATAAGTATTAATAGTCTTCTTACGATATTCACTTAACTGTTCTGATACTGATAGACGATAGATAAAATCAGTAAAGTTACTTGCATTAAACACATACTCTAAATACATAGATTCACTACTAGATACTTGATAATAATGCGTAATATTTTTAATCTCCTTTTGCATCTTATCAATCTCTTGATTTCTTGCATCTATATCATCATTTAAATCTTTTATCTCACCCTGAGTCTTTTTAATATCAGCATTAATAGATTCAATATTAGCCTCTACTTCTTTCTTCTGCGCCTCAGTCAAACTCTTCTGATTCTTTGTAGTTTCATACTTAGACCTCATTGTACTTAACTCACTTTTAATCTGATTTAGAGTTTTCGCATTTGCATGACTTGCGAATAAGAATAAAAATCCAATAATAATAATCAATACTACTATCTGTTTAAATAACCTATTTTTAATAAACTCCATAATACTACTCCTTTAATTCTTTTTTAATAGTTTTATAGTTACTACAGTACTTACTAACTAAAGACCAAAAATCACGAGAATGATTAAAGTGAATTACATGCGATAACTCATGAACAATCACATAATCTAAACACCTTAAATTATACTTAATAAGTTCACTATTCAAAGTAACAGAATGCTTTATTCGATTATATACACCCCACCTAGATTTCATCTTACGTATCTTTAAACTAGGCATAACATTAACCTCACTAAACATATCAAATACTTTCTTATAGTGTTCAACAAATGTATCCTTTATAACTTTATTATACCATCTATTCAACTGACTCATATCTTTAACATATATAACTAAATTATTACTATCTACATCTATCTTCTTTAAATCATTCACAAATATTATATCATAACTATCCCCTAAATAAAAGAATAAATCCTTCTTTTCATTTTTTTTACACATACTATTAATCATCTTAACCAAATAATCATAATTACTATCTAATAATCCCTTTATATACTTCTTACTAACTAAATAATTAGTAGTAACATAAATCTTCATATCTTCCTTAACCCTAATATAAGTATTCTTATTCCTTTTCTTTATAATTACTACCTCAAACTCTTTACCTTCTATATTATAATACATTTTTATCCCTCCCAAAAAAATATCCAGATTACTCTGAATATCAGAAAGATTTATTATTAATTGAATTGATCATTTATTCTAATGCAGATTTTGGTAGAACTATGACAGGACGAACAACACTATTGCAACCAGGAATGTAGTAATCTACATTTATGTATCTAATGAGACCATCATTAGAGACTAGCCTAACACCATCATTTCTGTATAAGCTCATTGTCCAATACTCATAATTACTATTATATACCCAACTTGGGGTAGATTCAGTTGCTCTATAGTATGGTTCTTCTTCTTCATAACCAAATATTTCTGTTAATTCTTCTAATGTTATTAGTCTTGCTTCTATTGCTGCTGAAGCCTTGGCTTCCCTCCAAGCATCCACTGTAGTTTTTATATAAGAACCATTATATACATTACTACTTGCATGATATTGCATTCCCGTATATCCATAACCGGTTGTTGATTGTGCTTCCAAAGGTTTATAAGCTGAAATTTCTTCTTCATTTAATGGTTCTGCTTTTAATAATGTTACTGTTGATTCGTTTGTTCCGGAATCTGCAATAACATAATAATCTACATTATTATATGTTACTTCATCTCCTACACTATATGCATCATATGTTGGTGCTACAGGTTCTTGTGGTGTTTTATCCTCTCCATATGCATAATCTACTGCTCTACCTTTTACTGTACATCCTGTTAAATATACTGATGAATCATCATTTAATTGTGTAGTTGAACATACTACTTCATCTCCTGAATATTCAATAGATAATTGATTTACATCTGTTGGAAATTTACCTGTATCTAGTAAATATCCAGCAATTGCTAGTTCAATACTTCTACCATATGCATCAATACTTCTTTTGTCTGCTGCAATTCTAGCCTTTCTAATTATGTTCATTACTAAAGGTGTAACTATGAGTGCAAGTATTGCCATAATAACCAACACTGCAATCAATTCAATTAAAGTAAATCCTTTCTTTCTTAACTTTGACATATATAAATCTCTCCTATCTAACAAGGTATCTTTGCTTACCTTATGATATAAGTATACTATATATATATATATATCAAGACCTTTTTGTAAATTTGTTAAAATTTATATTTATTTTACTATATTTCAAAGAACTATATATTTAATACTCAATTAAATATATTCTATAGGTACCATATAATTATTTTCATCATATGCTACTATATTTTTTGTCATACATAGTACAATACCATTACCTTTCCCAGTTTCAAAGTTATTTACAACATCAAAATTTTTAATAGCATCTTTTCCCGGATTAGCACTTTTTTTAATTTCTATTGGATAGATAGTATTATTATAGTTAATAAGTAAATCTATTTCTTTTTGATTATTATCTCTATAATAATATAAATGCTTTCTTGCATCTTTTCCACTATTTACAAAAGATTTTATTATCTCACTAACAACATAGGTTTCAAATATTGGACCACTATATGCACTTTTTTCTAAAGTAATATAATCAACGTATCCAGCTAAATAACAAGCAAGTCCTGTATCTGTAAAATATATTTTTTCACGCTTAACAGCACGTCCAGCAGTATTATTCATATATGGTTGTAGTAAATAAATAATACCAGTATTTTTTAATGTTGATAGCCAGCAAGTTGCAGTTTTATTATCTATTCCAACTTCAGATGCAACTTGTGTAGCAATAAATTCCTGACCAGTTCTAGTAGCCATAGAAGATACAAATTTAATAAATTTATTTTCATCTTTAATATTTATTAATTTTCTTATATCCTTTTCAATAAAGGTTCTAAAATAATCACTATAGTATTGTTCTATATCCTTATCAATTGTATATAATTCTGGGTAAGAACCTTTATGTATTTTTTTATATAGACTAATTGTTGATTTGTATTCAGTCCTTTGTCTTTTTTTTATATCATCAATATTAGGTATAAATAATTGACTTTCTTTTTTTTCAATTTCTCTTTCTGATAAACCATATAAGTCAAGTATACCAACTCTACCTGCAAGAGATTCTGATATTTCTTCCATTGTTTCAAATATTTGACTACAAGTTAAAAAGTATAAAGTTTCAATTTTATCTTTTTCACCAAAAATAATTTTTTCATTATCATTATCAACAATCATTTTAATATATGACAATAATTCTGGTGCGCGCTGAAACTCATCAATTATTAAAGGTGTCTCATGTGTTCTTAAAAACAATTCCGGATCTTCCTGTGCTTGATTTCTAAGCATTAAATCATCTAAAGTTACTTTATTAATATTTCTATCTAGTTTTCTTGAAATATAGTTTAATAAAGTACTTTTACCCACTTGCCTTGGTCCTGTTATCATAATAACCTGATACTTATCAATCATAGAAATTAATTTTTCTTCTATAGTTCTTGAAATGTATTTCATTTTATCATCACCTAAAACAATAGTATCATATTTAGTTTAATGTGTCAACGTTTTTGGAATTGAATTCCAATTTTGTATATTTCCAAAAAATCTTATTTATAAAACATATTCTTATCATATTTATTTTTGAAAAAAATATAGAAATAGTATAGAATATATCTAGGTGGTGTTATGTTTAAGTATTCTAATACAAACAAGAGATATTATACTTTAGATTATTATTATAAAAATAGATTTGGATGTAAAGCTTGTAAAATTAATTTAGATGCTAATTTTACCTGTCCTAATATAGACGGTACTAAAGGTATTGGTGGATGTATATATTGCTTAAATGGTAGTAGTGATTTTAAAAAGAATGTATCTTTATTAGAACAATTTTATGAAAGAAAAAAACTCATGTTAAATAAATGGCCTAACAGTAAACTTATTGGCTATTTTCAAGCTAATACTAATACTTATGATACAGTTAATAATTTAAAGAAAAGATATGAATTAATACTAAAACAAGATGGTGTAATTGGGCTATCCATCGCAACTAGAGCTGATTCTATTAGTGATGATGTATTTGATTATTTATGTGAACTTAATAAAAAAACTTATTTGACTATTGAGTTAGGTCTACAAACAATTCATGAAAATACTGCTAAACTAATTAATAGATGCCATAGTTTAGAATGTTTTGAAAACATGGTAAAAAGGCTTAGGGATAATAATATAGATGTTGTTGTTCATATTATTAATGGTCTTCCATATGAGACTAAAGATATGATGTTAGATACTATAAGACATTTAAATACACTGGATATTCAAGGTATTAAGATTCATATGTTAGCTATTGTTAAAGGTACTAAACTATATAAAATGTATCAAAATAAACCATTTAAAATACTTACTCGAGATGAATATATTGATATAGTATGTGATCAAATAGAATTTCTTAATGAAGATATTGTTATTCATAGACTTACTGGAGATCCTATTAAAGAAGAATTAGTAGAACCTAATTGGATACTTAATAAAATTGATGTATTAAATGGTATTGATAAAGAATTAAATAGAAGAAATACATATCAAGGTATTAGAAAAAACTCTATTCAAATTAATGAATAGGGTTTTATTTATCTCTTAGTTTTGCATCCATTTTACTTTCTACAGTCTTAATTATATTATTAAAACACTGCATAACTTCTTCTTCACTTAATGTACGAGTATCATCTTTAAATGTTAATGAATAAGCAATAGATTTTTTATCACTACCTATATTATCTCCCATATATAAATCAAATACTTCAATACTATCTAATAATCTACCACCTGATTTTTTTATTAGTTTTTCTACTTCTAAACTAGTTATATCTTTATTAACTATGAATGCTAAATCTTTAGTAATACTTGGATATTTAGATGATTCTTTAAACTTAATTGGTTTTACTTTCTTACTACATAACTTAGTCATAGATAATTCTATTACATATATTTCATCATTACTTACTTTAGGATGAACTCTACCTATTATACCGATTTCTTCTTTATCTAATAATACTTTCGCACATATTCCAGGGTGCATATCAGTTATTTTTTCTACTTCATAAGAATATCTGTTTTTTAATCCTAAATAGTCAAGTAAGTTTTCTAATACACCTTTTATACAGTAGAAATCTACTTTAATATTACTATTAGACCAACTATTAGTAATATAATTACCACTCATAAGTATTGCAATTTTAGTATCTTCTACATATTCATCATAATAAGTATTAGCAATTTCATAAATATTAATATCTAATACATGTCTTTTTTTATTATATAAATATGTGTTTAGAAGTGATGGAATTAAAGTAGTTCTAATAACACTCTTATCCATACTCATAGGATTTGGAAGAATAATTTGCTTTTTATCTTCATACTTAAACATATCTGCCATCTCACTAGATACTAAAGTATAATTCTTAACTTCATCTAATCCTAAAGATCTAAGTCTTTTAGATATACTTTTTCTATAACCAATATTTCCTTTATATTCACCCTTCTTTTGTGTTTGAATAGGAAGTGTGCCAACTAGATTATGATATCCATATAAACAACCTATTTCTTCTGCGATATCTGCAGCATTACATTCAATATCTAATCTTCTATTTGGAATAGTTATAGTAAATACTCCATCTTTATATTTATATTCAAAATCTAATCTATTTAATTCTACTTTCATATCTTCATCAGAAATATTGATACCAATTATATCATTTATTTCTTTTGCTGATACTTTTACTACTTTTTCATATTTATCTAGAGTATCGTATTTAACTATACCTTTTAATACTTTACCGCCGGCATATTCTTGAAGTAAATAACATGCTCTATCTACTGCCGCAAGAGTATATTCATAGTTTAAGCCTTTTCCATAACGAATAGATGCTTCACTTCTTAAATCTAATCTAGATGAAGTATTACGAATACTTATTGCATCAAAGATTGCACTTTCTATTAAGATATCAGTAGTATTTTCATCTATTTCTGTATTTTCTCCACCCATTACTCCAGCAATACATACTACTTTTTTAGAATCGGTAATAACTATATCTTCTTTATTAAGTATTCTAGTATTACCATCGAGTGTAACCAACTCTTCTTTATCTTTAGCATTACGAACTACTATTTTATCTCCAAGTTTATTCTTATCAAAGAAATGAAGTGGTTGTCCATATTCTAACATTACATAATTAGATATATCAACAACGTTATTAATAGAACGCATACCTACACTTTCTAATCTTTTCTTAATAAACTCTGGTGATGGTCCTACTTTTACATCTTTAACCATTCTAGCAGTATAAAATGGACATTTAGTAGTATCTACACTTAAACTAAAGTAATTACTAATATTATCATCTATTTCATTAATCTTAACACTAGGTAGTTTTACTTTTTTATTTATAATAGCTGCAATTATATAAGCAAAACCTATGTGATAATAACAATCATTATTATGATGTTTATGAATATCTAACTCAAGAATAGTATCATCTAGCCCTAAATATTTTAGTGCATCAACGCCTACTTTTGCACTACTATCTAACTCAGTAATACCTTTATTATAATTCTCTTCTGTTTTTTCTTCTAAACCTAATTCAAATAATGCACATATCATACCATTAGATTCAACGCCTCTAATTTTACTTTTCTTAATTTCAAAGTCTCCTGGTAAAACTGCACCTGGCAAAGCAACTATTACTTTTAACCCCACTCTTACATTAGATGCACCACATACTATTTGTGTAACATTAGTACCAATATCAACTTGACATATATTTAAATGGTCACTATCAGGGTGTTTTTCTACTTCTTTAATTTCTCCAACTACTAAGTTATTAATATTGTTTTTTATGACTCTTTCAATATTAACGCCAAACTTAGTAATTTTATCTGTTAATTCATCGATATTTTCATCTTTAATATCAACATATTCTCCAGCCCAATTTAAATTAATCATGTTAATCCTCCCTTCTATCAAATGCTTTTATTTCTCTTAAATCTGTATTATAAAATGTACGAATATCATTAATACCATATTTTAACATAGCGATTCTCTCAAGTCCAAAGCCGAAAGCAAATCCATGCCAAACTTCTGGATTATATCCACACATTTTTAAAACATTAGGGTGAACTACTCCTGCTCCACTTATTGTAATCCAACCAGTGTTTTTACATATTGCACAACCTTCTCCTTTACATTTAAAGCAAGATATATCTGTTTCTACTGAAGGTTCTGTAAATGGATAATAACTTGGTCTAAATCTTGTTTTACAATCATCACCAAATAGATGTTTCGCAACGACATCAAATGTTCCTTTTAAATCAGCAAGTGTAGCTTTTTTATCTATTAATAAACCTTCTATTTGCATAAAGTTATGTGAATGTGTTGCATCATCATCATCACGTCTATATGTCTTACCTGGACATACTATTCTAATTGGTTTCTCCCCTTTTCCTTTTAACATCGTTCTTGCCTGAACTGGAGATGTATGACTACGAAGTAGTATTTTATCTCCCTCTAAATAGAATGTATCTTGTGAATCTCTTGCAGGATGTCCTTTAGGTAAATTTAATAATTCAAAATTATATAAATCCTCTTCTATTTCTGGTCCTTCTACAACATCATATCCCATGCTCATAAATAGACTTTCCATATCTTCTACAACTTTTTCTAATATATTAGGACTACCTTGTCTAATTTTTGTAGCAGGTAAAGTTATATCTATTTTTTCACTTTCTAGTTTTCTATTTAGTTCTAATTCATTTAATTCTTTTAACTTTTCTTCATATAAATCATTAAATGTTGTTCTTACTTTATTAAGCATCATTCCATAACTCTTTTTGTCTACAGCTTCTTTTATACCAGATTGCAACACAGTAATTATACCTTTTTTACCTAAGTATTCACTTTTTAATAATTGTAGTTCATTTATTTCTTTAACATTTTCAAACTTTGTATTAATCTCACTTATAATACTTTCTACTTTTTCTTCGTTCATAAATTCCTCCTTAAAAAATAAAAAATCATATTAATTATAGGGACGAGATTACCCGTGGTACCACCCTATTTCATAATATGATTATGCACTCTTAGACTTAACGCGTCAATACGTTTTTTAACAGCTAGAAACTGAATTCATAAAAGGTTATTTATTATCTTCCCACCAACCGATAACTCTCTTTAAACACTTCTTTTACTACTACTTTTTCATCATAGCCTTTTCTTGCTTCGAATTGATTTTAACATAAATACTTATTTATTTCAACTACTTATTTTACTTTCTTAATTATTTTATCTTCATTAATCTTACTTATTCTACTTCCCATCATAGTTGAAGTAAAATATAATTTATTTAACATCATAATATTATTACAGTATTCTATATATGTTATATCACCATTCATTAATCTGGTGTTATACTCATATATTTCATCATTATATCTTTTGATAAGTAATTTAGATATTATATCTATATTAAATCCATCTATTCTTACTAAGTAATCATTACATAATAAATAAGGATTAATATAAATACTTAATAATACTTTATCTTTGTATGACTCTTGTTTATTAAGTAAATTTTCAATATTAGAGTTATATAAATTATCTATATCATTAAAAGTAATTTCTTCTCTAACAAACATAAAATATATATTTTTCTTAATTCCTTCTAAATAATCTATTATATTATGCATAATTACTTCCTCACATATGTATATGGCACTGTTTCTTTTTCATTTTCTTCAAGTATATAATTAACCATATTTAATTGCTTTTCACTAGTTATATCAAATGTAATTATGTTCGAACTTCCCGTATAAAAAGTATCTCCTGTATCAAGAACAAACTCCGTTTTACCTCCATCAAAAACACAATTTCTATATTCAATAACCTGTACTGTATTGGCAAACGATACTAAAGCATAACTCTTATCTGGATTATACACATTACTATCATCAACACTAGCAGCTTCTACGCTAAGCAAACTAGAACTATTATCAGTCCTTGCTGCTTTACTATTTTTTCCACTACAACCATATATAACCATTGGACTTCCAAAAATAATTCCACCCATTAGTGCAGCCGTAATACCTTTATATATTTCTTTTTTCCTTTTAATAGTCATTTTATTCCTCCACGTGTAAATATTATACATTATTTCAAAAACATGTCAATTAAATTTTGCTGATTTTAAAATATATGATAAAATGTAAATATGAAGAAAGATACGATTATAGAGTTAACAAAGATTTTTGATGAATTAAAAAATGGTGATAATTCACTAGATATACTACTAACAAAAGTATTTAGTGAATACCATAATGGTCTTTACCACATACTTTTTTTACACAGATTAAATATCAAAGGAATTTATTTAAAAAAGTTATACGAGGAGTGTTGTAAAAGTAATTACTATTTATTTTTACTTACTTTAAACATGATTGAAAAAGCAACTTTTTCAATAACAGAAATATTTGAAAATCTAAATTTAGATAAACCAATACCCTTTATTAGTGATATTAGTGATGAGGTATTAAATCCAGCATTTTATAATAAATTAGGCGAGTATAAAGATTATTGCGATGAACAACACATTAAATTTCAAAAGCAATTAATTCCATTATTAAAAGATAAACAAACTAATAAGACTATATAAGTCTTATTAGTTTTTCTATTTCTATACCAAGTTTAGTTTTTTCTCCATGTCCTGGGTAGATAATTATATCTTTATTATAAGTAGATATTTTCTTAATACTATTTATCATTTCAATATAAGAACCACCTAAATCAGTTCTACCTATACCATTTTTAAATATAAAATCTCCAACAAACATAACATTTTCTTCTTCAAAATAAATACATATAGAATCCTTAGTATGCCCAGGAGTATATATTATTTCAAACGTAAACTCTCCTATATTATTTATACCTTCTTTTAAGTTATGATAGTCATAGATATTATCAAAGTATTTAAGTGCACCTACATGGTCAAAATGATTATGCGTAACTATAACTCCCAAAATATTTTTATTACCTATTTTTTCTTTTATCTTATTATATTCATCACCCGGATCAATAACTAAACAATTTTTATCTATTGATAAGATATAACAATTTGTCTCTAAACTACCTACTACTACTTTATCTATTATCATTATCATCACCAAATATATAATCAATCATTTGCAACTCAAGCAAAATCATTTATTTGCATATAAATAATTCTATCGACTTTTTCCCTGATTACCAAAATTCAAAGCTAATAATTCTTCTTTTAAATCACTTAATCCTTTAATAGATTCTTCCAGATTTCTAGATTTTTTTTGAGGTATTGGTAAAACAATATCATAACTTCTATTAATGCCTGTTCCTATAGTAACTCTATCGAATTTTAATTCAACAAAACCAAATGTTGAAGGTATTCTTTGTTCTATTACTTTATATCCTTTTTTTCTATAATTCTCTTCTAATTTTTTATATTCGAAACTACCAAATATACCACAAGAACCACCAGGTATAACTATTGCAACTGCACTTGAAGATAAATTAATTTTATCACTAATTTTTATTACATCTTCTGGTGTTGCACTTCCATCTAAGTGAAAAAGCATTCTTACATTTTCATCACACAAAACTAAACCACAACAAGGGTCCATACCATAAGTATATAGAACGTCATATCCATAACAAATTCCATAGCCATTCTGTGTAACGTCGATAACTGATTCATTTAGATTAAAACCAAAATTTTTCTTTTTAACATCTGTTAATTGTTTTTTACATTATACTAATTTTGGTTTTACTAATTTACCAATAATCATATTATCGAAATCAATTTGTGATGTTGTTCCTTGATATCCAGAATGTAATAATTCCGCTTTATTATAGTTTATTTCGTTATTGTTATCCATTCTAAAAATTTCTTTCATCCTTTTACCACCATAATTACAATACCAAATTTCTGATACGAAGTCAATAAGCTTTCAAACTCAAATTTTAGAATATTAAAGCACTATTTAACAAATAAATGATGGGTATTCTTTTAAAAAACTCATAATCTCTATAGGAGATAAATATGAAATTATTACTTTCACATATACTCTTTCAAGTGTAATTAACTCTAATTTAAAATAATAAGGTTTGTTATTTCATTTTATTACTTATTCAAGTATAACTATTTTTCCTTTTTAAGTTATAATATATTTTTTTTCATATTCTAGACCTTGTTTAGTCCATGTATTAGATCAATAACATACAACCTACTATGACTCTATCTATTATCATTATCATCAAATAGATAATCGATTATTACTTCTTTTAATCCGCCAGGTAATGGCATAGCACACGCTTTAGGATGTCCTCCTCCGCCATAAATCTCAGCAAACTTATTGATTTCTATATCTTTTATCCCTCTAAAACTGATATGATAATTTAAATTAATTATACATACAAAATCTATCTTATCCATGTATTGTTCACATATATAGTGTCCTAATTCACTACGATATAATTCAGCAAAGACAAAACCAATATTATAATTATTAACTTTTTTTATGATTACTTTATCTTTCATCGATTCTATATATTCTTGTTTTTTTAAGTTTAAAGATTTTAATATCGTATTCTCCATCTTTGTATAATAGAAACTATTATTATTCTTTAAAAAATCTGTATAATTATCTATAAAAGTATCATTACCAAAGAAAGCGTGCAAAGAATTTAAATCAAGTGCTTCATTTTTTAAATCAGTAAATTGCCATGTATCACATTCTCTAACCAACTCTACAAAAGTAACAACACTTTCTTTCTTTAAAATATCACTATCATAGTTTTTAATTAGATAATTATAATATAAAGTAGTTCCACATTCTTTATAACCATTAATACTTTCACATACATGAGCAAATTCATAATCATTTAAATACATTGCAGATTCGTGATGATCAAATAATCTAAATTTATCTTTATAAATACTATCAACTATTTTATCTGCAACATTCTTACTAACTGATAAATCTGTAATAATAATTTCATCATAATTATCGAAATAATTAGTATCTAGTTTATTACTAATAAACTCATTTAATTCATTCAAATCAAATAATTCATATTCAAAATCTAATCCTACTAAATTAGATAATATTACTGGAGTTACTCCATCTAAATCTGCGACATGACTTAATAGTAGTTTCATAATTTTTCACCTTCTAAAATCTTTTTTACCGGTCCATAAGTTTTTCTATATCCATCAATTAATCCATATTTATTTAATGCATCATAATGCTTTCTAGTAGGATATCCTTTATGAGATTTAAAGCTATACTCTGGATATTTTTTATCTAATTCTATCATCATATGATCCCTTGTAACTTTAGCAATCACAGAAGCCCCTGCAATACTAATACTAAGTAAATCACCTTTTATAATAGGCTCTACAGTAATACCCATATCTATAGGCATTGCATCAGTAAGTACATAGTCTACATCAATTTTATCTCTAACCTTATTAATCGCAATTATCATTGCTTTTCTACTTGCTTCATATATATTAATTTCATCTATTTCTTCCGGAGTTACTATACCAATTCCATAAATAGTATTATTGATTAAATAATTATACATCTCTTCCCTTTTTTTCTCAGTTAACTTCTTAGAATCAGTAAGGCCATCTAATTTAAAACCATCTGGAATATAGCAAGCAGCTGCCACAACAGGTCCAACTAGCGGCCCTCTTCCTGCTTCATCAGTTCCTATAATTACTTTATAACCTAATTCTTTTGCCTTTCTTTCATATTTATAATTATCAATACTTTCTATCTCACTTTTTTTAATACTACCACCTACTTATTTATAATATAATTAATTCTATCAATCAATAAATTACATACCCCATTATCATTAATTAGATTGATAGAAAAAGTTTTATAACCAATTCTATTTATACTAGCCCCACAATGATATACTTTACTATTATCTAATATAAAATATCTATCATAAAACTTATTACTAAAGCATACTTTTAAATTATGATATTGCTTATTATATTTAACAATATCTTGTTTGGTTAGAAGAGTATTTGGTTTAGTTATAATTATTACTTCTACATCCAATCTTTTAACAATGTCTAGTATTGTATTATCTGCATAAGCATCCACAATTATTAATCTCTTATCTGCACTTTTAAAAATATCATGTATTTTTGAATAAGCATCATATATTTGACCATCAAAATATATTTCATTAATCATACTTTTTTCTTCAAATTTTTTAAATGATTCTTGTAATAATTTTATATCTTCTGTATTTTTTCATAACATGATTATTGATGTATTTTTGCTCAAGCAAATTTGTAGAAATAAACTTTCGTAGTGTAACAAAAGCTCGCATTATAGATACACTCATCTTTGAAGCAACACTTGTTCTGTAAAAACATAAGGCATTTTTCTAATTCCACCATGCTCATTATTATAACTTGAAGTTTCAAATTGAAACTTCAAGTTATAATACTCTTCCTTAGTTAATTGAAAATAAAAATCTTCTGGAACCCTATCAAAGTGTCTTTTAACTGCTAAATTAATTGTCTTTGTCCCATTCTTACATTCATAAAGTCTAGCAAGGTCAGAATCAATCATAACTTGCTTTCCACGAACTTCAAAAGTTAAATTCTCAATAATTACATTATTAACATTTACAACATCCATCATATATATCCCCCTAAATTTATATGTATATTTAGGTTAAAACAACTTATATAGCAAGCATAGCATGCGAATAAATGTTTGTCAACGGTTTTTGCTAGTAATTATTACAAATCTATCTAAATTATTTAAATCTTTTTTTATATAAATATCTACATTATCTAAATACTTTAAAGCTATATCTCTAACCTTTTTACCTTGGCTCTTTCCTATTTCAAAAGCAATAATAAAGTTATCTTTTAAATTTTTCTTACAATTTTTTAATATTTCTTCATAATAATATAATCCATCATTATCGGCATACAAGGCAATATGAGGTTCATTTTTTTCAACAATACCTTGTATATCTTCTTCTTTTCCAATATAAGGAGGATTAGATATAATTACATCATACTTTTTATCTACACTATTTAACATATCACTTTTAAATATGTTTATATCTACTTTATTTAATCTTGCATTATAAAGAGCAACTTCAAGTGCTTTATCTGATATATCAACTGCATCAACAGAAGAATTTATGTTTTTCTTAAGAGTAATTGCAATACAACCACTGCCAGTTCCAATATCAAGGATATCTACTTTATCGTTAAACTTATCAGAAATATATTCCATAGTAAGTTCAATTAACTGTTCTGTTTCAAATCTGGGTATTAATACATTTTTATTTACTTTAAATATATTCCCATAAAAATCTACTTCTCCAACTATATATTGTACAGGTAAACCTTTTTCTAATTCTTTGTATGCATCTTCTATATTACCCTTATAATACTTTTTTAAATATTCTATATCAGTCATATAACACCTACTTTAATAAACCTAAACTATATTTCCATGCAAGCACTTTTACTACTGCTTCATTAATTTCATCTTCACTAATCTCATTATTATTATAAGCTTCTTTTATATCATTAAAACTTGTTTTATAATCTGTTGTAATAAGTAAATTATTTCCTGCTTTTACTGCTTCTACATTAGGATTATCTACATACTTTGATATTGCATCCATAGCAAGATCATCAGTCATAATAACTCCAGTAAACTTTAGTTCATTTCTAAGAATATTATGTACTTTTAAGGATAAACTTGCAGGAACACTATCCATAGACTCTACTATATTATGTGATACTAATATACTAGGAACGTTTGCATCTATCCCTTCTTTAAAAGGTAGAAAATCATTATTCTCAAATACACTGTAATCCCTAGAATCGATAAATACTCCAGTATGAGTATCAACATTATTACCATATCCAGGAAAATGTTTAAGGCAACTTCCTAACCCAAACTCATTATACGTTTTAACAACATTTTTAACATAATTACTGGTTTCATTAGCATCCTTACCAAAACTTCTATCATAAATAAAATCATTCGGATTTGTTGATACATCTGCTAAAGGCGCGAGATTAACATTGATACCTAAACTATGTAATAATCGTGATTTTTCTTTAGTATCAGAAATTATTCCTTCCATACCAGATTCATTATAAATATCTTGTGGTGATTTAAATGGTTTATCTCTTAAATTAGGATTACTACTAATCCTAACTACACTACCACCTTCTTCATCAACCGCAAATATTAGCGGAATCTTACTTTTTCTTTGATAACTTTCAATCTCATTTTTTATATTATCTTTAGTCTTATTCTTGAAATCACGAGAAAATAAAATGAATCCCGCTATATGGTAATCATTAATAATACTATCTGCAACATTATCATCCATTCTAACTAATAACATCTGACCAATCTTCTCATCGATACTTAATTCTTTTAATTCCTTATATGCATAATCATAGTACTTACTAAAAACACCTTTAGTTTTATAACTAATATTAATCTTTTTCTTGGTAGCACCATCACTTTTTTTCACACTATTACTTCCACATCCGATAATAAAAATTAAAATTAGTACAATTATTATTGCTTTTTTCATAACTCCTCCACTAAATATAATCATCTTACTTTTAAATCTTCTAATATTTCATAATCAGTAACATCACTTCCAGATAAATAAATATTTTCAAAACAGCCTTCCCTTTTGTCTTTATTCTTATTATACTTCTCTTCATTAATTACAACAATTGGTATATTCATTTCCTTTGCAACCTTTAATGTTTCAGCATTGATAGTTGTAAATGCAACTAAAAAAATCAGGTTTTAAATCAGATGGTTCTTTATATAATATTTCATTATATGCCTTTGTTTTGTCTATAAATATTTCTGGTGAATTTATATCATGAATTTTATGTGTTCCACTTTCACGCATTGAAAATGAATCGCTATGATACATATGCATAATATAATCTACTTTCAGCTTAGAAAAACCAAATATTACATTTCTATTATTTATGCAATTAATATTTTTATCACTTATTAAACTTAAACATAAAGTCTTTTGATTATTAAGCCACTTGCCAGTTTCTGATACGTAACGGTATAGATTTATTTTTTCGCCATTTAAGTAATATATATCAACTCCATTTTTTCAGATAATTCTTTAAAACTAAAAAGTGATTCATATATTTTCAAATTCTTAGATATAAACGATTTATTTTCCTTACTATAATTAATAATTGCCTTTTAATTCTTTAAAAAATTATGTGATATATCTTTAAAGAAAACATCAATAATCATCTCTTTACTTGGTAGTAATATGATATGTTTATAAAATCTCGTTGCATCCATTAAAGCTCCTTCTTAAGCTAAAATAATTATACTAAATATTAAAATAAAATAAAAGTATTTACCCTGTAATTTAGTAATGAAAAAATATTTTTAAATATTCTTTTTCCTCAACTATATTATTATCCCTAACTAAGTAATGATGATAATCTCTTTTCATATGTTCTAATTTGTAAATATACTTATACTTTCTAAACCTAAAATTATATAAATATCTTTCAAGTAAAAATTTAATAAAAATACTATCTCTATTAATAATTAAATCTAGTAAATTAATTAATAGAGGAATAAAAGACAATATAAGAATTAATGATTTACTAATTATTGATAAACTTATTATTAGAATAAGCATTATAAAGGATATTAGGAGTGTTAAAAAATAACTAGTTTTAAAATTAGTTATTACATTTAATAATATATTTATTACTTTAGAACCATCCAATGGATAAATAGGTAGAATATTAAATAAGAGAATTATGTTACTTGATAACACTAAATAATTATTATGAATATACGTTATAAATATCAACTGAAATATTATACCAGATATCGAAATAATAAACTCTTCTATCAGTGGCTTATTAAGATTATCTTCAAACTTTAAAAGCAATCCTAGTGGTAAAATAGTTATTTGTTTGATATGCCATTTAAATATTAGAGACATTGTAATATGCCCTAGTTCATGGATTAATAATACTAACATAAAGCTTATATAAAAATTAAAATAGCCAATTAAAACAAAGATTAAAGTAGTTATATAGGTCAATGGATGTATCTTAAAGATATTTTTCATAATCTAATACTTTGCCATCTTTCTTAAATACTAAGCATAAATACTTATTACTTGTACCTAGAATATCTCCTTTTTTGACATAATCATATAATTTATAATTTGTATTTTCTATATTTCCATAAAGCAAATCTATACCATTTATCTGTTGAACTATAATTGAGTTGCCATACCCATCTTTATTGCCTATAAACACTATGATACCACTTTTTAATACTGGTACACTATAATTATTACTTACAGTAAGTTTTACTCCATCCTTGTATTTATCTTGTTTACTATAACTTATTTTTTCTCCAGATACTTCTTTAGTATTATTTTTATTAATCATATCATTAATATTTAAATCTTTAAAATATTTATTGTATAAATTATTAAACTTAGTAAATGTTATATTTGTATCATATACATATTTATAATACATAGTTTTAAACTTAGCACTAGTTTTCATAATTATTAATAATACCAAAGTTATTACTGCGACCATTAATGTTTTAAAAATAAAATTAACCACTGTTTTCTTTAGTGTCTCTTTGTCCATAGTATCACCAGTAAATTATATGTAAGTAAAAAAAAAGAAGAACTAGTCTTCAAATAATAAATGTTTATTTAATAAATAATATTGAATCCCTGATATTATAGAAAGGATGGCCGCAACAAATAATAAGAAATCTGCTACTCTTAAGTTAAACAGTTCAAATGGTAAGTTATAGAAAAGTGTTAGTGATATACCTACCATTAAAGTTGCAGTCTTAACTTTACCTGATTTAATGGCTGCAACTACTTTACCACGAGATGCAGCTATCATTTTTATAGAGTTAACAATACTATCTCTAACTATAATTACAACAGGAATAATTGGATGAATAAAACCTTGTGATGCAAGAATAATTAATACTGAATTTACTAATACTTTATCTGCAATTGCATCTAATAATTTGCCAAAATCAGTAACTTCATTATTCTTTCTAGCCAAATATCCATCTAAGAAATCCGTTAGACTTGCTAAAATAAATAAAGTACCAGCTATTAAATATTTAGAATCAACAACTAATTTTTCATCAATAAATAATTGAGGGAACTCTATTCCAGCCATCTGAAACGGAAATAGTAATAATACTATTATAGCTATTGACATAATTATTCTTGATATAGTTAATTTATTAGGCAAATTCATATTTTTCCTCCGTATTCATAATAAGATCTCCATCTTCATCATGTTTATTATCTGTTGCAATTAATACAATACAGTATATAATAATTGCAATTACTAAAACAATTAGTGCATATATTAATCCAGCTGGAATACTTCTTTGTTGTTTTCTCTCTAATGTATAAGGACTAGCTATTTTTTTTACTTTTTTCTTAGTTTTTTCTGATGCCTTCTTTATATCATCTAAAGATAATCTTGAAGTATAATCAAATAAGTATTCATTAAACTCTTCTGTTAATGCCTCATAGTCTAATCCTAGGTACTTAGCATAATCACGAATAAAGAATTTTAAGTAAAATACATCTTTAAAAGCCTCCTTATTTCCATCTTCAATATTTTCTAACTGAGCAGGTCTTATTTTTAAATCTTCAGCTGCTTCTTCAACACTAATCCCCATCGCCTCACGTGCTTCACGAAGTCTTTCTCCAATTTCTTTCATATAACCTCGATTCTATTACATACAATAAAAAAAATACTTTATAAGCCATGTTCTGTACCACTTGGGTGACAAACATTTATCTATCTTTCGATCCTTGAATCGGTTCAATTCCCTATCAAAGTTCCCCTACCAAAATTTGGGTTTCTCGCTTGCGGGGTTTACCACGTTCCACTCCTTTTATTTCTAAAAGGCTCGTCTCTTTGGCACTTTTATATCCTAGACCATATCGTAACTTAGGTCATCAGAAGCCGTTAGCAATAAAAATTGCTACCTTAGGTTATTTTTTTCCTAAGCACAAACACTACAGTCATCGCAGACTGTGCGAGCATGGACTTTCCTCTACATAACAAGTATGCAGCGTTTGTCAAAGTATTTTTTAATCTTTACTATAAATATATTTTTCTAAATTAGATAATCTTCTTAAAACATCAGCAGTAGAACTACCTTCACCATTATTATCAGATAGAACATCTAACTTTGTACGAAGATTACGCACCTCTTGTTTAAGAGCTATATTATCTTCAACAAGTTCTTGTTTTTCTTTTGTAAGATTCTTAATAATACTATTCATTTCATCATAATCTTTAATAATTACATCAAGAAATCTATCTACTTCTTGCATACAATAACCTCGAGTATCAATCTTAAACTCTTTTTCTAAAATATCACGACTAGTTAAAATTATTTTATCTGGCATATTTCCACTCCTTTTTTAATCTTTATAATTACGAATACATTATATAAGAATTTCTAGTATTTGTCAATCGGCGACTGATACATCTTTAAAGATTCAATTTTTTTTATTAGCATTTTCTCTTTTCTAGCATACTCTGCTTGCAAATTATTTAGTTCAGAATTATATTCATCAATATAATTTTCTCTATTTTTTGCAATTATGTTAAATAATTCTTCAATATCATTATTTATTAATTCATTTAAGAATCTTAGTTCATCTTGATTAATTAAATTATTTTTATTATTAAAATTCTCAATTATATTAAAAATCAATTCCGAATTAAAACTATTTATATCGTATTTTATTGCATTTATTGTTTGATATTCCACATATACTTCAGCAGCTAATATTTTTATATGAATAAATTCAACTCCTGACGCAATTGTAATAAGGCCAATAGAATCACCTATATCTATCTTATCTACTGTAATTACTAGATTTCCAATATACCAAATGCTTTTATTATCAACAACAATATTATTAATCTCCATTTTATTATCTAGTATTATTTTCAAAGAATTACTCGCTACCCTATACTCTTTATTTTTTAATTTATTTTCAATAACTTTTTTGTGTTTTTCTAACATATATCCTCCATTATATTTTATTATCGATTACCCTCATTATTCTTTTTATAATACCTACATAACTCACACAACTTACAACTTATACATTCTGGATTCTTCGCCTTACAATAATATCTACCAAATAAAACTAATTGATGATGTAATCTACCCAATTTATTCTTAGGAAACTTTCTACTTAATTTTCTCTCTATAGTTAAAACATCATCATTATGTGCAGCAAGCCCAAGTCTTTTAGATACACGCGTGACATGAGTATCTACCGCAATTACATCTTCCTTATACAAATTAGCTAAAACTACATTTACAGTCTTTCTTCCTACTCCAGAAAAACTTTCTAAATACTCTCTATTATTTATAACTACACCATTAGTATCATTAATTAATCTTTTAGATATTTCAATAATGTTACTTGCTTTCTTATTATAGTTACCAAGTGGTCTTATAATAGTTATAATATCTTCTATATTAGCACTTGCTAATTTTTCTAAAGAATTATATTTCTTATATAAAATATCAGTTACTTTATTTACTTGTTTATCAGTAGTTTGAGCTGATAACATAACAGATATTAATAATTCATAATCTTTCTTATAATTAAGTTCACAATGCGGATTAGGAAATAATGAATCTAAATATGCAATTATATCATTCATTTAACCAATCATAATCAAATAATTCTTGCTTATCTTCTGCTTTTTTCTTCCTAAACTCCTCATTATTTTTAATTACATCTTCCCTAGTTTTAATACCTTTTTTATTCCATTCATGAATTATTCTATCAATATATCTAAAGTTACTAACGCCATTATAAACAGCTTCCTTTAATGCAAGCCTAAGTATTTCCTCACTATTATTATTAAGCCACTCACCTATTAACTCATACTCAATTGATGACAAAGTTCTACCTAATTCACTTTCAAATATATCATAGATAGTTTTATCTATCTTTTTATCTTCTTTCTTCATAATCATCAAAGACAATTTTTCATATAAGCCATCTATATTGCATACCTCAGTATTAATTCCATTAATATTCTTAAGTTCAACCTTAATAATTCCTTTTTCTTCAAGTAATGATATCATTTCAAGCAATAATGGTAACTTT
Organism: uncultured Caryophanales bacterium; assembly: GCA_946408655.1. Taxonomy (GTDB): domain Bacteria; phylum Bacillota_I; class Bacilli_A; order RF39; family UBA660; genus RUG12438. Next base: position 25,599 of record CAMJTE010000008.1, read on the forward strand.
ATATCCATAACACCTGCAATACTTTTAGGATTATATTCACTACTATTAATTAAGAAAATAAGTATAACAAGCTCTGCTTCATTTAGTTTTAATTTCTTATAATTATTTAGAAGTAATCTAGGTATAACAGCATCCTTAGCTTTTAACAAATTAACAACTTTATCCATACTAACCTCTAAATCTATCTAGTATATTAGTAAAACACTCTGGAAGTTCACTATCAAACTCCATATATTTTTTAGTTGTTGGATGAATAAAACCTAATGTTTTTGCGTGCAAACACTGTCCTGTATCATCTATTAATTTTCTTCTACCATATACCGGATCATTAACTACAGGATGCCCTATGTAAGATAAATGCACTCTAATTTGATGAGTTCTTCCAGTTTCTAACTTTAACTCAATTAAAGTTGCATCCTTAAATCTTTCTAATACTTTAAAATGTGTAATTGCATCTTTACTATTAGTACTACCTACAGCCATCTTTTTACGATCAGACTTATCCCTCATAATTGGGGCATCTATTACGCCGGTATCATTAGGTATCACTCCCCAAACAAGTGCGACATATTTTCTAGTTGTAGTCTTATCTTGCAATTGTTTTTGTAAAAATTCGTGAGCATAATCATTTTTAGCTACCATCAATAAACCAGTTGTATAAGCATCTATTCTATGAACTATTCCCGGTCTAAATTCACCATTAATACTACTTAAATTCTTACTGTGATACATTAATGCATTAACGAGTGTTCCACTTTTATTGCCGACTGCTGGATGAACTACCATTCCATTTGGTTTATTAACAACAATTACATCATCATCTTCATAAACAATATCAAGAGGAATATTCTCAGGTTCTACTAGACATTCCTCATCTATTATTTCGTAATTTATTCTATCTCCTACATTAATAGAATCACTTGCTTTACACTTAGAATCATTAAGTAATATATTACCATCTTTAATCATCTTAGTAATTCTACTTCTACTAACATCTATCTTTGAAGAAAGATAACTATCTAACCTTTTAGAATCCTCATCTACAATTATCTCTTGCATTTAATCACCACACCTTCATATATGATTAACATTATAATTGATAATACTATAAAAGTATCAGCTAAATTAAATACTGGAAAAGAGTATCCAAATATATTAAAGGATAAATAATCTATTACATAACCATATAGTATTCTATCAATCATATTACCAATAATACCTGCGATAAGCATAGAATAAATTACTATATAGTAGTTATTTAACTGTTTATCTTTTATAAAAAATCTCCATATCAAATGTATAGCAACCAGCCCTATTACAATAAATAATACTCTACTATTTTCCATAATACTAAAAGCAGCCCCTGTATTTCTAACATACATAATATTAAAGAAATTAGGAATTATCTTTATAATATCATAAATATTCATACACTTATCCACTATAACTTTAATAATAACATCAATAATTATTAGAATAAAACTAAATATACCTAGTCTTTTCATAAATCACCATACAACTATATTAACATAATTATAAAATTATTTAAAGAACTAAAAAAAGATTTGTTCATAAAAAAAAGATATTTAATTAACATTTTGGCTCTACTTACCTAAAGTGTTGCTGTCATTATTAGAGAAACTATCGTTTATAATTCTTTTAGTTCCAAAAGAAATAATATTTTTATATATAAAACAATGAAATATATCATATTATATATATGATAAACATTAATAATATTTGATTTTAAAAATCCCTAATATTAAATTATTCTTAATTTAGCTATTAGATCAACTGTTTAGACAAATAGAGTCAAATTTAAAAAGAAACCTTTTATAGTTCCTTACTTCTACCTATTGATATTCTTTCCTTTACTAAACCATATTTTTCTTTTGCAATTTTTCTTACTTTATCAATATTTTCGTCTAATATCTTATCAATACAATCACTATTTATATAATAGTTATATTTTTCTTGAATCTTAGTTAATTCTTCAACTACCAAATCAGCAACACATTTTTTAAAATTTCCGTAATTAGAATCTTTAAACTCTTCTTCAACTTCTTCTATTGATATATTTTTTAGTGCTGAATAAATACTAATTAAGTTTGAAATACCAGGTTTATTATCTTTATCATACTTAACTGACATATCAGAATCAGTAGTAGCAGACATTATTTTCTTTCTAATATCTTTTTCACTATCTAATAAGTATATTACACCTTTCTTATTTTCAGCTGATTTACTCATTTTCTTATCTGGTGTTACTAAATCCATTATCTTAGTACCAGATTTAGTTATTAAACAATCAGGTACAGTAAATGTTTCACCATACTTTTTATTAAATCTAATTGCAATATCACGCGCTATTTCTACGTGTTGTTTTTGATCTATTCCAACTGGAACCAAGTCAGCATCATAAAGAAGAATATCTGCTGCCATTAATACTGGATATGTAAATAATCCTGCAGAAAAATTAGCATTTTTCTTACTTTTTTCTTTAAACTGATGCATACGTGATAATTCACCAAAATAAGTATGACACTCAAGTATCCATGCTAAATTTGTATGATATTCATTATCCGATTGAATAAATATTGTATTTTTCTTAGGATCAATTCCACAGGCTAAATATAAAGCAATTAGACTTTTAGTATTCTCTTTAATATTATTTTCATCATTTAATACCGTTAAAGAGTGCAAATCAGCAACAAATATATATGATTCATAATCATTTTGATACTCTACCATCTGTTTAATTGCCCCAATATAATTACCCAAAGTAATTATACCCGTTGGTTGTAATCCTGTTAATAGTCTTTTCATATGCACCTCTATTTATTTAATTTTTCTTTAATCGTTTTACTTACAAACCCCTTATCTGCTCTACCACTAATTTTAGGATTTAAATAAGCCATAATATCCTTCATATCTTTCATACTTGTTGGCTTAACTTCATTAAATGCCTCTTCAATTAGTTTTAATACCTCATCTTCACATAATTGTTCAGGCATGTAACTACTTAATATTTCTACTTCTTTTTCAGTCTTATCAGCTAAATCTAATCTATTTGCTTTCTTAAACTCTTCTATAGATTCACGACGAGTTTTAATCTGTTTAGAAATTAGATTGATAATCTCTGTATCATCTAACTCACCCTTTTTATTAATCTCCTCAAGTTGCATAGCACCTTTTAATAATCTTAATGTTGATAATTTTTCTTTATCCTTACTCTTCATTGCTTCTATAATATCTTTTAATATTTTATCTCTCATAATATCACCCTTCCTATTTATACTATATATCTAAAAACGAACTAATGTGAGCAGTAGAAAAATCCGTTTTTTCCATAATTTCATTTAATATGTCAACAGTATCATCTATCATAACTAAGTTTTTGCTATTAAGTTGTGGATACTTTTCTTTTATTTTTAATAGTACAATTGCTTTATCACGATTTTTATTAACATAATAAACATTTTCTTTTAAAATACCATAATACTTATTTACAAAATCTCTTTTAAACTCTCCTTCATTATTTGAGCCAACAGTAGTTATTACATATATTCTTTTCATATCTTTATTAGATAGAAATGACTGCATTTTCGTACTAACTAATCTTTCATCGTAAAAATTATAACCATTCTTATTCTTATCATCCCATATTTCATCATCATAAATATAATGGTTATTACATCCAAACTCAAGGAGTGCTAAAACACCATCTACATCAAACGCTAAAACTCTTTCATTATCGTTTAATATATCTTTTATCTCACTCTTTTTTTCACTCATAAATTCCTCACTCCTAATTTTTTTTAATAAATTAGATTCTTCAACAATGCTATCAAAATCAGAAACATACATTTTATCTTGAAATTTTCTATACTTATCATATTCTTTTTATGCAAGTTCTTGCACACCTTTATGCAATAACATAATCTGACTATATAGTAACAATTAAATTTTAATAACATTATTCATTTCATTTAAGTGATTTAAGCTACATTACTATCATATTTATAAATCAAAACAATAAAAATCACTATTCGCAATTAATATTTAATCATAATTCTTTTAATATTCTAAAGCAGCACAAAATAATATTAACTTAATTTATCATAAAAGTCAATCGAATATAAGCAATTAGATTATTATATTATTAAAATCCATTTAACAACCAGCAATGAATAAATTGCTACTTTTTAAGACATTTATCATCTAACCCTTTAGAACATATTAATAATAGAATAAAGTTTAAAACTAAAATATTAATACAATATTATATAAAACAGCACTAATCTTTTATAGTGCTATTAAACAAAAATTTTTTTTGGCCTTGAAATACTTAAACAATTATTTTGTTCTTATCCTTATTAGAAATATTATTATTAACAAATATCATCAAACTCTCTTTTAGCTTCTACTTTAATGTAGTTATAGTTTATTTATCAATTTCTATCAATATAAGATGCAAAATCTTATTCTGATAATAAGTATAAAATTATAATTAGAATATTCATAAAATACTAGCCATGAAGTAGCCCATTTGATACTATTGTACATTGTTGTACATTTGGTGTTCCATCTTAACAAAAAAGTTTTTATATTTTCATTTTTTTCCGCATTTACTTTTAATCCTATTAATCATTAATCATACAACAACTTTTACTGTTTCTATAATATATTAATCTATATACTTTAGATTTATACTTTTTCTTGATTCATTTAAATAACTTAATTTCTATTTCTAAAACCTGATACACAATTTATAATTTTTTCCATATCTAAGTTTTTTAAGCAAATATAAATACTATCGTTCTATGTAAGAACAAAAAGTCAAAATAAATTTTGACTATTGCCTACCTCACGGTAGGCTTT
>CAMJTE010000009.1 GCA_946408655.1 uncultured Caryophanales bacterium
CGCTATCTATAATATGAATCATGAATTATAGAAAAAAGCTTGGCGGACAGCTCTACTAAAACTAATAATCATCATAAAGGAATATATGGATTGTACTTGTATTATTGTTATTTATTGGGAGTATTCCCAAAGAAACACCCTAAACAATATCTACCTTATTCCATAAGAAAAGAAGTTTATAAGTTAGAGCAAACTTCACAACAAGTTAGATTTATGCATGAAAAAAATATCGTTACAAAAGAAGATTTAGATAGCTTTGCTAAAAATAATTCTGATGAATTAAGTGAATTAAAAGGTAAAAGAGAAAATCTTTGGAGACGATATCATAGAGCAAAAACTGATGAAAAGAAAAATGAAATACTTACTGAAATAAATAATATACAACCTAAAATTAAGGAACTTTATAAGTATGATAAATATTGTAAAGATATAAATAAAAGAGCTGAAAGAATACAAAACAATCTTAATAATTTTGATAAAGATATCCAAAAAGAAAAAGACAATTCTAGGTCTGTGTGACTTAAATTGTCTTTTTTATTATATTCTTCTACCTTTACCTTCACCAATCTCGTTATTTATAGCATAATTTGAAACTGCTCTAAAATTATCATCATATGGATAGCCCTGTTGTCCAAATTGTAACCACATAGTTGACCAAGAAGCTCCTGTTTTAAGTAATTCTTGAACTCTTGCATTTTTCATAGTGGCATTACCTTTTTGATTATTCAAATCTACACAGCCTTCCTCATCATATAATTTGCTTTGTAGATCACATTCTAATTTATCACATTGATAAGCAAACATTGCTTCTTTAGTACTATGAGAATCAAATTCTAAAAATAATTCTTCTACTTGATTACCATCTAATAAACCACCTAATATTCTATGTACTGCTTCATGTTCTAATTTTTCTTTTTCGGCTTTTGATATTTCAAATTGCGTTAAATCACCGATAACTGTTTCTCCAAGTTCATGAACTGCTAACATAAATATTACTTTCATAATATCTACATCATATTGGTATTCTGATTTCATGGCAATTGCAAGCATTTGAACTCCAAATATGTGTTCGGCTACACTTTCAATTCATTCTCTTTGAACATTCCAGTTTTTCCAACCTGTTCTAATAACATTTTTTAATCTATTACATATAACATAGTAATTTATTACATTTTGTTCTTTTGACATAAAACCACCTCATTTCGATAGAATATTATAGTGTTTTATTATACATTAGTCAACAAAACTCAGTCATTTTCTTTTAATAATCTTTTTGCATATCCTTTTTCGTAAGGAGTAAAAACAAAATCAAAATATGTATAGTAACCACCCTTTGGTATATTTAGATATGCATTTATCTCATCATTTGCTTTTTTAGAAACTTTGTTTATCCTAATTGTACCACTTTCAGTTAAAACTAGTGGAACAACATATCTTGTCTTTGCTTTTATATTTACACAATATTTTTCATCAACAAAATCACTACTTTGATAAACAGTATCTGCTTTTTGAAATTTTCTAAAACTTTCAGATAAGTAATCGTCGTCACAATTTAAAAACTTACTAATTATTTCACTCTCTGATAAAGTATATAAATCATCAATAGTCAAATATCCAGCGTTATTCATAGACTTACACATATCCGCCAAAAATTGCATAACAGTTCTATCTTTATCGCTTACCCATTCAGGCCATAATCTAGAAATAGTATGAATATATTCTTCACATATTTCTTTGTCTCTAAATGCTAATTCATCTATACCATCTTCGTTTTTGGCAATTACAACATTATTATACATCTTTCTAATTTTATCTAATTCCCAAACTCTAAAAAAAGTTAAACCACTAGAAAATGTAGACTCAAATCTATCTGCGGATAATTTTGGTGTATCATTATCAGCAATAGGATATATCTTATAATCATATACTTCTTCTAATTTTATTCCATCTCTTTCTAGTAATGACATTATTTCTTTTGAATTTCTAATAATATCAGTTGTTCTTTCTTCAGTAGATTCTTGTGTTTCAGAATCACCATTCATAAAATCTATACAATGTTTAAATACAGGGGTTGCAATATCGTGAAACAAACCTGCTAATGTTTGCTTTTTATCGTGAGTAAAATGCCATATAATAAGTGCAACTCCAACACTATGATCTAAATTGGAATACCAATATCTTACGTTAAAACATTTTGAATAATCAGTTCCACAACTCAAACTAATTTTACTAATTCTTTCCATTTCTGGTGTATCAATATATTCTAATAACCATTCTGGAAATTCTGGTGATAGAATACTAAAATATTCTTTTACTTCATCATTTAATTTATCATAATATTTATTCATTGTTATCCTTCTCCTGTTCCTTTTTAATTTTATTTAACAATTTTTGCCATTCTTTTGACCATTTTTCATTGTTTTTCAAAAAAATCTTACTAGATGTTAAAATCTTACAATAACTTTTTAAGCATTCATAATCCATAGTAGCATCTAAAATTAATACATTTGCATCTTTATTTTTTAAACCAATTATCAAAAATATGTTTTGAAATTCTTTACAAACTTTATCTAATTGAAATTTATAGTAACATAATTTTATAAAAGAAAATATAATTTCGGCAGAAAATAATGTTTGAGTAATTACTAATAATAAATCCATATTTTCTAATTTTATCATTAAAATTATATATATTATAATGAGTATACTAACTTTAATAATATTTATCGGAAGCATTTTATCAACCACTTTTTTTGTAAAAAAGGCACTTTCATAACAATTTAGTCCGAGTTTTTCAATAGAAGGTTGTGCTTCATTATTATAATACTTATTTGTATCTCTCAAAGTAGTGTTAACATCAAACGATTCTTTTAAAAGAGACTTTCTTCTTTCGTTTTCTGCAAGATTACTAAAATACATTTCATTTATGTTTGCCAATATAACATATACAATAGTTAATAATAGACTTACAATAACAAATATATCCCTATATTTAAAATCAAATATTAATATGAACGAAACAGCAATATTAATTAAAAATAACCAATTAGCATACTTTGCAATTTTATTGCATCTATCATAAAGTTCTTGAACTTCATCTATTCTATCATCACTCATTTTATACCTCTGGGAAAACTTTTTTAATTTCTCCTAATGCTGAATAAGGCATATTATCTTTTTCATATTTTAGTGCTTTATCTATTCTTTCTAATGCGGTATCAATTCTATTTCTTATACTACTATCATAAGTAATGTTCTTTAATTGATTAAAAGCTTCTTTTGCATAATCTGTATAACTTGTACAGTAAATGTATGAATAATCCATATTATACGCAATTCTCTCTTCTATTTTATAAGAAGTTAAATCATGGTAATTTACTTTTACATTCCATTCTTTAATAAGTCTTACAAGTGGTTTTATTTTATATGAATTATTGTTATTTGCTTTTGTAAGTTGTGAATTGAAGTCATTTGGAAATGTTGACATCCAACCGCCCTTGCCATCGGAAATATAGTATGTTCCAGAGTATGACTTATATGCAGGAACAAGTTCAAATTTAATGTGATTTAATTCTAATACCATTGTAGGAGATGATTGATAGATTTCTGATGTAGAATACTTTGCTTCTGCAAATTTTCTTAATCTATCCAAGAAAGTTTGGGGTTTATAATTATTAGAATTATCAAATACAACCATATAATCTACATCAGAATCATCATCAACTTTTCTAGGTAATATAGTTACTCTAGGATAAGATCCAAATTCAAACTGTTCCTCAATATCGCTACCAAAATATGAATTTAATCGATACTCTAATGTATCTATTGATGTTTTTATACTATCTTTTTCTGAACTTGATAGTATTAATTTTCCCGCTAAATTTTCTAAATATGAATTTACTGACATATTATCCCTCCAAAGAAAAAAGTATCATAATTAATGATACAAATCTATAATAATAATATCATATTTTGACATTTTTTTAAATACTAACAAATAATTTTTCCCAGGATAAACGCATGAGATTAAATTTTACGTAAAGTCTTTAAATATATGGTTAAATGGAATTATTAATAATTTTTTTGATTAAGTAAAATTAAAAATTTTATTTCAAAAAATTTATATTTTTAATACTTATTTAACTTAAGCCTTTTATTTGTAGGAAAAAACTCATGCGTTTATCCTGTAATTTTTCCTTAAAAGTATTGTAATATTTTTTAAAACTGTTATAATTTATTTAGTTGATTTAATCAAACAACTTTGGGAGTATAATTTTTCGAATATAAGTAAAGTTATCGCTCCAATATGATATGAAGCTTAAACTTTTATAGTTTAGACTTAATATAGAATATCAAATTTTAAAATTTACTTGTAAGCACTGGTTATGACTACGGTCTTCCAGTCTTTTTTTTGCTTTTTATTTCTAATTATAAATCTTTGTTACCGAAAAGTGGCCGAAAAGTGACCAAAAAGTGACCGAAACTATTGATAATATTTTTTTAATTGTATATACTATTATTGGGTGAATAATTTATGTATACAGAATCAGAAACAGTTGAATTAAAGCAAGAATTAAATAAGAATATAAAAAAAGAAATTGTAGCACTTGCTAATTCAAAGGGTGGAACAATATACATTGGAATTACTGATGATGGAAAAGTATTAGGGCTTAAAGACATTAAAAATGACATTGAATCATTAAGTGGTATGATAAGAGAAGGTATTATTGGAAATTTAACCACTTATACAGATATAGAAAAAAAATCGAAAAAAAAGAGATTATTGAATTACATATTACTTCTGCACCAGATAAACCATATTATTTAGCTGATAAAGGATTAAAATCTAGTGGTGTATATATTAGACATGGTTCTTCTACAATTCAAGCAACGGATGAAATTATTAGAAAAATGTTATTGAATTCATCAAAAAAAAGTTTTGAAGAGGAAATATCAAATATACAAGAATTAACATTTGAATATGCTAAAGTAATTTTTAAAAAGAATAATATAGAATTTTCTAAGAAAAAATATAAAAGTTTAAAAATGATTACAGATAATAAATTTAATAATTTAGCACTATTATTATCTGATCAAAATCCATATACAATTAAATGTGCAATTTTTGAAGGTAAGAATAAAACAATATTTAAAGATAGGAAAGAATTGACTGGTTCTTGCTTAAAGATTATTGAAGATGCATTTTATTATATGAACTTATCCAATCACATTAATTCAACGTTTGAAGGATTACAAAGAATTGATAAAAAGGATTATCCTGATTTTTCGATAAGAGAAGCATTATTAAATGCAATTATTCATAGAGATTACTATTTTAGTGGTAGTATATTATTATCTATATTTGATGATCGAATTGAAATTAATTCTATGGGTGGCTTACTAAGCACATTATCTTTAAACGATGTATATAATGGTGTATCTGAATCTAGAAATCCTAATTTTGCTGAAATATTTCACAGATTGGAGTATGTTGAAAATTATGGTACAGGTGTCGGAAGAATAATAAATGAATACGATGGTTTTAAATCAAAACCTATAATAGAATTATCAGAAAATGTATTTAAAATTATCTTGCCAAATAGGAATTATGTTGAATCAGTAAAAAATGAAAATATTAGTATTAACAATATGTCACAAGAAGAGATAATTATTAATTATTTAAAAAATAATACTAGAATAACAAGATTAGAAGTAGAAAAAATTTTAAATATTGGTAATACAAGATCAAAACAAATTATTAATACATTAGTAAAAAATAATATTTTAATTAAAGAAGGTGTTGGTAAAAACACTTATTATGTGTTAAAATAATTATAGAATGGATATTAAATTCATAAAATGTGGAATAAAAAAATACTAGTCTGAATATACTAGTATTGACAATCGACATTAAAAATAGTACTATTGTCATATAAGAACTCTGTTCAATCCGAAGCTTCACGTTTAGTACGTGAAAGGTTTATGTAGGAAGAATGGAGTTTTTTATTTTGTTTTTTTAGTTAATGATGAATCAAATATACTATTTTTAGATTTAAAACACCAATGTCTATAAGGATCTTTCCAATTGTTAGTAATATCATTACGATAACTAGTAGAAACACCGATATTAAAATTAGGATAAATATTTTTGATATTTTTTAAAATATTTTTGTATAACTTTTCTTTTGCTATAGTTCTTTTACCACGTCTATTACTATCTGGCATTTTTTCTTTATCCATATTATTCAATTTAAAGTTCATAGCACCTAATATAATATCCACGCATTGTAATATAACGTGATTTTTAGAATCTACTTCTGCTATATCTTCATTATAAATGTGAACATTATTAATACAAAAGAAGTCATTAAGTGCATAAATATAACCTTTAAATTCTTTATTTTTCTTTTTGGTATCAGGTAATTTATCAAAATATAATTTTAATATTACTTGTTCTTTTTCTTTTGAATTACAATAGTCTATACCAAACGCGTGCTTAATAAATTGATAATATAAAAGGAAATATTCTTTTTCTTCAGGTTCTCTAGTTAAGTTTTGTGGAACTTGTGCATTTTGCCTAAACATTATTCATATTTTAATTTTATTAGATTTAACAAATTCAAAGAAATAATCAATTAACTCTAAATACTTATCTAAATATTGTTCAGTGACTTTTGTCCATTTAACTTCTTGGAATAAACCTAGCTCTTCCTTTTTAGCATTAAGTTTATTGCTTATTTTTTCAAGTTCAGTATAATTAACCAAAACACCACCATAAAAATTACTAAAGTATTTACCTTTTCTATGTGATTCATCTGCATAAATTAAATATTGTTTCTTCACCACTAAAAGATATTTTATCATGCATTCTTTTATTCTCCAATAAGTTATACACTATTATTTAAACATTTAACTATAAAATTTATTTTTTCATTATCCTTCTTTTCCTTTTTATTCATTCTATATCCATCTTGAGAAGATTTTTTATACACTTTTAAATATTGTTCTAATGATAATAATGAATAATATATATTAGCATTACTATACTTATTAATGTCTGTAATATCTATACCTGCAAATTCTTTTAAGTTTTCTATACTCGCATATGAATAAGATATACCATCTTTTGTAAATGTATGTTCATCTGCATCAATTAAAATATAGCCATTTTCTTCTAAATAGTTTTTAAAATTTTTCCATTCTTTTCCTTCAACAAATAATTCTGGCATTAATATATCTATATCATCAGAATTCAAATCAGTATTTGTTAATACTTCTAGACCTAATGAACCATATAACAAGGGAACAATATTAAATGTTTCATATAACTCTTTAGCATTTTTTAAGAAATAATTGAATTTATTATTCATAAAAATCACCTCCAGATTAATAAATTTATGCAAAAATTACGAATGAATAGTATATAGCAAATATGCTTAGAAATATTATCCCTTCTATTTTAGATATCTTATTATCTTTGTAACTAAAGATAAATAAAAGTATTGTTGATGCAAGCATTATTACTATATCTGTCATATTAATACTAAAAGATTTTATTCCCCCAAAAAGCGCTAAAGGAAGTCCTAATACTATACCAATATTAAATATATTACTACCAACAACATTACCTATTGCAATATCATATTCTCCTTTTTTAGTAGCCATTACACTAGTTACTAATTCAGGTAAACTTGTTCCAAGTGCAATTATAGTTAAAGAAATCATTCTCTCACTAACTCCAAGCGTTGATGCAATATGTGATGCAGAATCAACAACTGCATTACTTCCAAGTATTAAGCATACAATACCTACTATAGTAAATATAATTGATTTTAGTATATTGTATTTAGGTTTATCATCTGATTTATCTGTTTTATTTCTCATAGTAGATATTAAATAATAAACAAATACTAAGAAGAATAATAGAATAGTTATTCCATCTGATCTAGTTAAACTATTTACTTTACTCCTTGATATAAACACATCATTCATAAGTACAAAGAGTAATGATGATAAAAGTATAACAATTGGTAGTTCTTTTCTAACTGTTGCATTTTTTACATTTAGATAATGAACAAAACCTGATACTCCAAGTATCAATAGTATATTTAATATATTACTACCTATCACATTACCTAGTACTATATCGCCACTACCAGATAGCATTGATTTAATAGATACAGATAATTCTGGGGCACTTGTTCCAAAAGAAACTATAGTTAAAGCTATTAACATTTTTGACACTTTGAAATTGGCTGCAAGACTTGATGCAGCATCTACAAATAGATCTGCTCCTTTAATCAAAACTATAAATCCAATTATTAATATAATTATTTGTAAAAACATAAATCCTCCAATCAACAAATTAAAAGAACACTTAGTTCTTTTAATTATGAATAACTCCACCCCATTCAACAGCACTAAATCCTTTTCTTTTGAATGTTTCAAGTTTTTCTTCTTTGATATAAGTAAAGCCATCAACTTTTTTAACATGGATTGCAACACGAAGTAATGAATCAGGTTTTGGACTAATATTTAATTTATTATATTTTTCTCTTTCTTTAGTTAATTCAAAATATACTAAATTATGTTCATTCTTTTCAAGTATTGGAAGCCAGTACATAATAAACTCGTTTCTTTCTCTTGCATTAAGTCCAATAGTAGTTAGTTTTTCTTCTAAGAAATCAATTGCATTTTCTTTACTAACATAGAATCCTTCTTTAAAATCTACTTCAGTTGAACCTTCTTCTTCCCAATATAATCCATAATAATACTTCCCTTTAGCATCATATAAATCACCATTTTTAGAAGCAGTTACAACCCATGGTTTATTAAATTTAGGATATGTAGTTGTAAGTAATTCTGGTTTTTCGAATGATACTTCTACTTTAGTTTTCTTAGTAGGATATAAGTATAATACTGGTTTTGCATATCCACCTACACCAGTAGTCTTAATAACTCCAGTCTCTCCACTAGATGGAATATAATAATATTCAAGACCACTACCTTCTGTTCCATACGGAATATCATTATCACCTACAACAAAGTATATACCATTTTTACCTTTAGTGGTATACCATCCTGAAATAAGTGGATGTAAATAATGCTTATCTGTAACTTTTAAGAATGTTGTAATTACTTCATCACTTCTATTTAATAATACTAAATCATTATCGTTTGTAAGTACTACTACAAAGTCTTTGAGTATTTTTTGTATGCTTTTATACTCTTTACTTGTATAAATTAGATTACCATTTAACTCATAAGTATAGAAATGAGTATCATTATTCTTACTTACTGTAATTGTAGAATCACTATTAAATACACTAACGTAATCATCATTTCCAGGAATAATTCTATCTAACTTACTATTAAGGACAATCCTTGAATATGTTGGTCCCTCAGAATATGGATATGATTGGTAATAAGTATTACCATTAACATGAACTGAACTTATATGTTGTAAACCACTTAATGTTCTTTCTACATTACCACTACTTGGGTTAATTAATACAGTATCCTGTCCTATACTTGCAATTATAGAATTCAAACTATCAAGGGCATATATATCACCATACTGATACTTTGTTACCACTGTATTAGTGTCTAAATTATAAAAAGCATTACCTTGATTATTCTTATATAATGATAATCCATATACTTTATTAGAAGTTTCTACAAAATAAATAAAACCATCAATTTTACCATCAATACTAAGTTTAGTCTTATCCTTACTATTAAAATCATATAAATAGTATTCACCATCATAAATAATTGCTTTATTTATAGTATCGCTATAATCATATCCAACACAGTCCTTATTGTAGCACTCATAAGTATCTACCAAAGTAGTATTATAAGAATTACCTTCATATGATGATACAAAATAATTTCTATTCTTATATGCTTCACCAGTCATCGAATCTTGTCCAGAATAATTTTCATTATACTTATACAAGAATATTTTATCACCTGACTTTTTAGGTTCTTCCTTTTCCTCGCCATAAGAATAATTCTTAGTAATCTCATTACCATCAACAGTACAACTATTTAAGTATACACTACCATCAAAATTAATCTTATTAGTAGCACAAACTACTTTATATTTATCAAATATAATACTATCTTTAATATCATTAAATTTAGGAATTTCTCCATTTTTTAATGTCATGTAATTATTAGTTGCAAGAGTAACTGCATCTCCATATGCATCAACAATTGCTTTATATTCTTTCGCTGTCATAGTACTCTCTACTACAATCTTCTTAGTTTTCTTATTACTAGTATTCTTATCTTTACCAGTAAATAATACAACTACAACTAATCCAATAACAAGCAAACATAAAACAACAATACTAATTATTAAAATCTTCTTATGCTTACTACTTAACTTACTTTTCTTATTGTGTTCGTGATTATCACTTACATTATGTAACTCAGATCTAGTTACTTCGTTATTAGTCTGAATACTAGTCTTATTCTCATTATTTATATTATCATTATTATTTGTATCCACTATCACACCTCTTTACTCTATTTTATTTTTAATAATTTCTTTACTTTATCATAAGCTTCATCAAAATTATCCATTGCAAGATTTTCTACAATTACTCCTTTAGAACTTAATTCATCTGCAATATTTCTATATGTATTTTGTTGATCAATACTACTTTGAACACTAAATGCTTGATAATCATGATGAACTCGTTCTAACCTCTTTTTAAATAAATCTGTATTTTCTAAATATAAATTAATAAAATATTTTTCATAATTTAAATTAGCAAATCTGTCTTCAAGTTTATAATAATTATCTGTAAAACTATAATCTTTATAACCCAAACGTGAATATACTTCTTCAGTAAAAAATGTTCTATCAAATACTAAATCCATAGGAACATCTTCCATAGCCTTTAAATAATCTAGTAATGCATCATACATTTTTATACTTATATCACGTCCAGTAATAGATTTATCCTTTTGCCCAGATAAGCGATATAAGTTAGAACCAGGTATAGACTCTCTTAAGTAATTTGCAAGTGTAGTCTTACCTGTCCCTTGTGGGCCTTCTACAACTATTAGTCTATTCATTGGAATCAGTAGAGCCAAATCCTCCAGCTCTTACTCCTTCTGCATTATCATTATCTACTATTAAGAATTTTTGGAATATTACTTGACCTATTACATCACCTTTTTTAACTTCGATATCATGGTCTTGAAAATTAAAGTATTGAAAATAAAAGTGTCCATCATTTGATTCATTATTATAATAATCTGAATCAATTATTCCTATACTATTTGCCATTACAAATCCTTTTTTAGGTCCAGACGAACGATTTGCAAGCATATACCACTCATCTTCTTTACAATATGCTTTCAATCCTGTTGGAATAAGTGTTGGTTTAATCCCTGGTTTATATGCTGGAATAGTTATATCTTCTGCAGCTTCAACATCGTAACCAGCAGAATGCTTTGTGCTTCTCTTTGGTAGATTTATTCCTTTATCTTCCCATCCTTTTGCTATTTCAAATCCTCTTTGTCTCATACAGTAACTCCTTCTAATATTTCTATCTTTTTATTTTTAATAGTTTTCTTAATATCAATTACTCTTTGATTAGATGAACCTCTATATTTTAAAGTTGGATTATATAATTCCATCTTATATTGTCCATCTACAAGTACATCTATTTCTGATAAATCATGTGCTTTAGATAAATCTTCGTAATTAAATCCACTCCATACCCAAACATCTTTAGTAGGATATTTCTTTTTAAATTCATGAACTAATTTTAGTGTTCCATCAATGTTTTTAGCATGCATTGGTTCTCCACCTAATATAGATAATCCTTTAATATATTTAGGACTAGCAAGATTCATAATTTTATCAATTACTGCATCATTAAACTCGTGTCCTCCAGTAAAATCATGAGTTTCAGGGTTAAAACATCCCTTACAATTGAATGTACAACCCTGCATAAATATTGAAACTCTAATTCCAGGACCATTTGATATATCAGTTCTTCTTATTTTGTTGTATCGCACTTTTCATCACAATCCTTATTATCTACGTGTAATACTCGCTCTTTAATCTCTTGAGTTCTACCTTTATTCCAGAAGTTAGATCCAATATAACCACAAGTACGACGCGCAACATTTAATTTATCATGATCTCTATTACCACAATTTGGACAATACCATTCTAAATCATCATCAATAAGTATTTCTCCTGTATATCCACATTCTTGACAATAATCAGATTTAGTATTTAATTCTGCATACATAATATTATCATAGATAAATTTAATAATTTCCATAACGGCATCTAAATTATTTTGTAAGTTAGGAGTCTCTACATAAGATATAGCTCCACCAGGAGATAATTTTTGAAATTCTGATTCTAGCGCTAACTTACTAAATGCATCAATTTCTTCAAATACAGGAACATGATATGAATTAGTAATATAATCTCTATCAGTAATACCTTTAATCTTACCAAATCTTTCCTTCAAGCATTTAGCAAACTTATAAGTAGTTGATTCAATAGGTGTTCCATATACACTGTAATCAATATCTTCTTCCTTCTTCCACTCATTACATTTATCATTCATTTTTTGCATTACAGCAAGGCCAAATTCTTTACCCTTACCATTATCAGTATGAGAGTGTCCTGTCATAAATTTAACACATTCATAAAGTCCAGCATATCCAAGTGAAATAGTTGAATATCCATGGTGTAGTAATTCATGAATTGATTCACCTTTTTCTAATCTAGCTAAAGCTCCGTGTTGCCATAAAATAGGCGCAACATCACTAGTTGTATGTGATAATCTTTTATGTCTTATTTGAAGTGCACGATGACATAACTCTAGTCTTTCATCAAATATCTTCCAGAATGTATCCATATCTTTATCAGCTGAAAGTGCAACATCAACAAGGTTAATAGTAACAACACCTTGGTTGAATCTACCATAGTATTTACCTTTACCTTCAACATAGTTTTTAGCCTTGGCAACATTTCCACGAGAAATGGAACGATCTGGAGTTAAGAATGAACGGCATCCCATACATGGGTAGCACTCACCTTCTCCATATTCATTTTTCTTTAGTTCTTTCATTACTTTTTCAGAAATATAATCTGGTACCATTCTTTTAGCAGTACATTCACAAGCTAACTGTGTCAAATAATAATATTTAGAATCTTCTTTAATATTATCTTCTTCAAGCACATATAAAAGTTTAGGAAATGCTGGTGTAATATATACACCTTTTTCATTCTTCATACCTTGTATTCTTTGCTTTAATACTTCTTCAATAATCATAGCAAGTTCTTCTTTATATTCCTCAGTTTCACCTAGATACATGCACACTGATAAGAATGGTGCTTGTCCATTAGTTGTAGTCATTGAATTAATTTGATATTGGAAAGTTTGTACTCCATCTACTATTTCTTTTTGTAAATCTTCTTTAGCATACTTCTCACACTCTTTCTTAGACATCTTTCTTTCTTTATACTTTTCTAAATATCTGTTATATGACTCACGAGCAAAAGGAGCAAGATGAGTAAGTGTAATTGTAGCCCCACCATATTGGCTAGATGATACAGCAGTAATAAGTTGTGTTGCAATTGTCATAGCTGTTAAGAATCTATGTGGTTTTTCAATCATAACTCCATTAATATTAGTACCATTTTGAAGCATATCATCTAGATTAATTAAATCACAGTTATGTAATGCATTTTGTGCGAAATAATCAGCATCATGAAAGTGAATAACCCCTTCATCATGAGCTTTTACAATATCTTCAGGAAGTAAAAATCTTCTTGTAATATCTGTACTAGTAATACCAGCAAGATAATCTCTTTGTGTAGTAACAACTTTAGCATTCTTATTAGAGTTTTCTGTATTCCAATATTCAGACTCACCATCAATTAACTCTTTAATGGCAAGATCAGTGGTATTACTTCTTCTAACTAATTCTCTTGTATAACGATAAGTAATATACTTTTTAGCAAGTACATATTTACCCATTGACATTAATTTCATTTCAATAATGTCTTGAATATCCTCAACAAGTATTCTTTTTTTACCCATTCGTTCAATATACTTAATGATATTTTTTATCTGAGTAGCTGATACCCTATCTTCTTCTTCAACTTCTAAATTAGCTTTTTTTATAGCTTCTTCAATTTTTTCTGGACAATACTCTACCATATGTCCATCTCTTTTAATTACTTTCATAAATCCTCCTACTTTTCATACCGTCAACATCATAACATATTTTATCGAATTATATTGTTGCAATTGCAACAAATTTAGTTTTATGATATTATTTTAATGAGAGATGTAAACTAAGTGTACAAGGAGGAATATGAATCCATTTTATAACATTAGCGATGAGTATAAGTTAGAGTTACTAAAAGTTCTAGAAGCCCAAACATATGAATTTAATAAAAACGAAGAAATACTAAAAAAAATAAAGAATAGAAACTTTATTGGCATTATATTAGATGGAATGATTCAAATAATTAAAACAGATTATAATGGTAATAGAACTATTATTGAAGAATTAATCGAAAATGATATCTTTGGTACTAAAATATCTTCTCTATCTAATAATGAATACACAATAACTACTAAAGATAAAACAAAAATAATTATTATTGATTATGAACAATTAATTAAGATAAATAATACAAATATATATTATAACCAATTTATAAAGAATCTACTTGAGATAATTATTAATTCAGTAAATGATAAAAATGATAGAATAGAAATTCTTACTAAGAAAACTATTAGAAATAAATTATTGGAATATTTTAAGATTATATCTACTAAAAACAATTCAAAAAACATATATCTACCATTTACATTTACCGATTTAGCAGACTATCTAGCAATTGACAGATCAGCAATGACAAGAGAATTAAAAACTTTAAAAGAAGAAGGTTTTATTGAAATAAAAAATAAAAGAATAACTTTACTTTATTAGTTATTCTTTTATGTTATATAGAACTACTATTTTCTTAATCATCTTCTCCACTAGCAAGCAAATTTTTAATATCTTTTTCACTAAGTGATGATAATACTTCTGAGTTATCTTTACCTTCAATTAAGTTATCACTTAGAATTTTTTTCTTGTTTTGTAGTTCAATTATTCTCTCTTCTATCGTTCCTTTAGTAACCATTTTAATTACTGTAACTTTATTTTTTTGACCAATTCTATGAGCCCTATCAGTTGCTTGATTCTCAACTTGTGGATTCCACCATATATCTAAGTGTATTACAACATCCGCACTTGTTAAATTTAATCCAGTTCCACCAGCTTTTAATGTAATTAAGAAACAATTAGTATCATCTTTATTAAACTTTTCTACAAGTTCTGTTCTTACTTTACCTTTAACATCTCCGGCAATCATATAATTAGATATTTTATTCTTTTTAAACATCTTTTCAACTTTATCAAGTACTTTTTTAAAACTTGAAAAAATTAGTATCTTATGTCCTTCTTCTATATAGTTTTGTACTACCTCAAGTAATTTTTCAAACTTAATAGATTCTTTTTTATAATTACTGTAAAGTATACTAGGATCAATACAAATTTGTCTAAGTTTCATAAGTAATTGTAATATCTTAAATCTTGCTTTTTTAAATCCTTCTGTAAGAATTAATTCTTCCATTTCTTCTTTAGATTCACGTAGTACTTTTAAATATAATGCTTTTTGATAATCAGGTAAATCTAAGTAAATAGTATTTTCAATTTTATCAGGAAGATCCTTAGTTACATCACTCTTTTTTCTTCTTAAAATAAATGGTTTTATCTGATAATTAAGACGCGATAATCTTTCTAGTGAAGCTTCATCTACATCTTTAATACCATAGTACTCTCTAAATTTATTAACACTATTTAAATATCCTGGCATAATAAAATCAAATATACTCCATAATTCTAAAACTGAATTTTCAACTGGTGTACCTGTTAAAGCAATCTTAGTTCTAGCTTTAATCTTTTTAATCTCTTTTGTCATACCAGCCTGATAATTCTTAATAGTCTGTGCCTCATCTATTACACATAATTCAAAGTTTTTATCTTCATACTCATCATTATCATTTCTAATTAATCCATAAGATGTAATAAAGATATTATACTTATCAAAATCTTTAATAATTTCTTTTCTTTTAGCTTTATTATCGGCAACTGTTACATATTTTAATTCTTTACCAAACTTATCAAATTCTTTTTTCCAGTTATATACTAAGGCTGTAGGACATACTATCATTATCTTCGCATCTTTTTTTTCTTTTAGTATAAGTTTAATAAACATAATAGTTTGAATACTTTTACCAAGTCCCATCTCATCAGCAAGTATTCCCCCTAAATCACATTTATATAAAGTATATAACCATTTAATACCATCTCTTTGATAATCTCTAAGTATTTCTTCATCTTTCTTATTTAGTTTAATACTAGCATCTTTATACTCTTTAAAATTATTAATAAATGTATCAAATGAATTATCAGTATTAATAGATTTATATTTATTATTCTTTAAACTATCTATATAAAATGCACGATACTTAGGTATTTCTACTTCTCCTTCTGCAAGATTACCAGATACTTGCAAATCAGTCATTAAATTATTTAGTTCATTTAACTGTTCATTATTCTCTAAATCTATGACATTACCGTTTTTAAGTTTATAGTATTTCTTATTGCTTTTAAGTGATGATAATACTTTATCTAATTCATCTAAATTAATATTATCTGCATCAAAACTATATGACATAATACCTGATGCTCCAATTGAAAAATTAGACTGTACATGACTATTCTTAATAATATTTGTATTATCAATCTTTTTAGTAGTAAATACTTTATAATCTTCGGATAATTCCATTATTCCATCTGATAAAAAGTCATATACTAACTCAAATTCATCTAATACAATCTTCTTATTGCCAATTTCAAATCCATATGACACAAGACGACTTATTACCTCAGTCTCATACTCTTCATCTCTAAGTATAGTATCGATATTATCAAAATAATCAATCTTAGTATCTTTATAATCAAACTTACAATCACACGTAATCTTATCTCTTTTAAGATCAAAGTATAACTCACATTCTGGTTTAATTCCAACTACAATATCTTTAACATTCTCACTAATACTTATATTATTTCTAACTTCTTTAAGCAGTCCATCTTTAAATAAATTTATATCTTTCTTTTCAAATACAACTTCATCTAACCCATAAGAGAATATACCCATTAGTATCTCACGATATTTATCAGGTACAACATATAAAATATGATTATAAGCAATATATTTTAATGAATTATTTAGCAAGTGATATGACGATATATCATCAACAGTTAAGTGATATATATCATCTTTTAAATCTAAATTTAATTCTGTTGGCATAGAATAAATTATATCTTTAATCTCCCCAACATTTCTTATAGAAAATTTATGTCCCTGCAATTTATTAAGTAATGCCGATAATTCTCGTGGACTTAAATATATTGCCTCAGAATTATAATATGAATTCTCACTCGCTATAGCAGAAATTAAGAAATCAAACAATTCTTCATCATCACTATTAAAGAAATATCTATCTCTATTATATGTAAACTCTTTACCAAGTTTAAAATCTCCCCCATTTCTATAAGCATTAACAAAGTTTCTAAGCTTTGCTTCTGTATTTAAAACATAAGTTTTCTTAAGTCCTACGTGCAACTTATAAGTTACATAATCATCAAATACTAGTTCTAATTTTAAAGTCATAGCTTCTTTAATATTATTTTTAACTTTAGTACTTGTATCACTTTTAAAACTACTTAAAAACATATTAGATAATTTCATAGGATTAACTAATTTTCTAGCTATCTCTTCACGATATTTATAAATAGAAGCTGCAACATGTTTACAAGTATGATGTCCTTTAAACTGTTCACAATTACAACTATAGCTTACTATCTCACAATCTTTAATATCAATTTGAACCTTATAATGTCTATATGTACGTTCTGATTCAACACTAAATTTAAAACTGTATCCTTCTTTAGTTATTCCCTGACTACTTAAATCAACATACCAAGAATAGTATCTTCTTCCCTTTACATAAGAATCCATTCCAAGTAAATCTGCAATATATTTATCCATATTCATAACATACACCACCAAACTCTTATATTCTATCATATATTAAGCGGGGTTGCAAGAGAGTATTTTTTGTAATATAATATACCTCGTGGTGAATTATGAAAAGTTTTAAAAAGATATTACAGATAGGATTAGTATCAATTTTAGTTATAATTACTCTACTTTCAGTAATTAGCAGTATAATTAATAAAAGTAAGTTAGAGAGCATAAAAGAACAGGATGAAAACATAGTATTTTATGGAGACTCTATTACCGAAGGATATAATGTAAAAGAATTCTATGATGAATTTAGAGTTGTTAATAGTGGAATTAGCGGAAATAAAACAGAAGACTTAATTAATAGAATTGATAATGATTTATATAACTATAATCCGTCTACAGTAATAATTCAAATAGGAACTAATGATATTAGAGCAAGCATTAAAGATGAAGATATAATAAAAAATTTAAAATCTATTATTAATGGAATTAGAAAGAATAGAAAGAATGCTAATATATTAATAGAATCAATATACCCAATTAATAAAAACATGTATGAAGACGATTGGAATAATGCTAGTCCTGATTATACTAATAAACATATAATAAAAATTAATACTGAAATTAAAGAGTTATGTAAAAAAGAACATATTAAATATATTGATATATATTCTTCATTATTAGATGATAATAAAAATTTAAAAGAAGTTTATAGTAAAGATGGATTACATCTAACTGACTTAGGTTATTATAAAGTAACTAAATTAATTAAAGAATATTTAAAATAAGCATTGGTTAATAACTAATGTTTTTCTTATGAAAAAAAGATGTAGAATTATGCTTCTACATCAGTATGCTTGCCAGTTAGAAATGTAACTTTTTCTGCTACTACTTCTACAGCTTGTCTTTTTTCATTGTTAAGTTCATAGTTTCTTGTCTGGATACGTCCACGTATACCAACTAGATCACCTTTTCTACAGTATGATGCAGTACTTTCCGCAACACCTTTCCAAAGGACACAATTAATAAAATCAGTATCATATTCGCCATTTGGATTCTTAAATTCGCGTGGAACAGCCAAAGTAATATTAGAAACAGCTTTACCATTATCAGTTTTTTTAACTTCTGGTTCTCTAACTATTCTACCAACAATTACTGCTTGATTTAACATACAATCTCTCCTTTCGAATGAGTATATTAACAGACTTGAAATAAGGATGCAAATGACGCTTTTTAAGATTTTACATCTTAATTTTTACCAAAATAAAAACACTACAAGTAAATTTTTAAATGTAGTATTTTTTTGAAAACTAATTTTGAAAAAACGTATCAGAAGTAATTTTTTAATAAAGCATTCAATTCAACGGCATATTCCATTGGAAGTTCCTCTCTAAACCTTTCAATGAATCCCATGATAATTAATTCTTTAGCTCGTTCTTCACTAATTCCCCTGCTCATTAAATAGAATAATTTATCCTTGCTGATACGGGCAACTGTTGCTTCATGATTTAAACTAGATGAACTATTAGATACAAGATTTTTAGGTATAGTATCACTTCTAGATTCACTATCAAGTATTATAGTATCACATTTAACCATGGCTTTAGAATGTTCTGCCTTATCAGTAATCTTAACCCAACCACGATATGTTGCATCTCCACCACTTACCGCAATACTCTTACTTATTATATCACTTTTAGTGTAAGGGGCTAGATGAATCATTTTAGATCCTGCATCCTGAACCTGCTTATCTTTCGCAACCGCAATTGATATACATTTACCAGTTGCATACTTTCCATTTAATATACATGCAGGATACTTCATGTTAACTCTAGAGCCAATATTACCATCTATCCATTCCATTAATCCAGACTCTTCTACAATTGCCCTTTTAGTAACAAGATTATAAATATTATTAGCCCAGTTCTGTATTGTTGTATATCTACATTTTGCTCCCTTTTTCACATATATCTCAACAACTGCTGCATGAAGTGAATCAGTTGTATAAGTAGGAGCAGTACATCCCTCCATATAGTGCAGAGAAGAATACTCATCAACAACAATAATAGTTCTTTCAAATTGTCCCATGTTTTTACTATTAATTCTAAAATAACTCTGAAGTGGTCTATCTAAATGAGTATGAGGTGGTATATAAATAAATGTTCCACCACTCCATACCGCACCATTTAAAGCAGTATATTTATTCTCATCATACTTAACAAGTTTATTAAAATACTCTTTAAATAAATCAGGATATTTTTTTAAAGCAGTATCAGTATCACAAAATATTATTTTTTTATCCTTTAATTCTTTAATCAT
Source organism: uncultured Caryophanales bacterium (assembly GCA_946408655.1). GTDB lineage: Bacteria > Bacillota_I > Bacilli_A > RF39 > UBA660 > RUG12438. Next base: position 20,462 of record CAMJTE010000009.1, read on the forward strand.
ATTATGATATACTACTTCGCTTTCATACTGCGCTCCTACGCCAGCTAAATATTTCTTTTCTGCATCTGGTATACCTAATTTATCAAAAGTTTCTTTTACATCACTAGGTACATCATCCCAACTATTTTCAACCTTATCAGTTACCTTCTTATAATATGTTATATCATCAAAATCAATATTTAGTTCTGGGCCAAATATCGGATTAGCCATATCATCAAATTTTAGATATGAATTAACTCTAAAGTCCCTCATCCACTTTGGTTCTTTTTTACTCTTAGATATTGATTCAACTATTTTCTTACTAATTCCCTTCATCAGAATCACCTTCTCTATTATACAAGATATTAGAAAAAATAAAAAGAAGTTTATAAAAAACTGCCAATTATTTTGTTTTTCTTTTTTCCCGTTGATATCTTTCTTCAAACTCGTAAAAATAATCACTTGGCGGATCATCATACAGATTTCTGTTTTTAAAGAATTCCTCTTCTTCAAATACATAATCGTTATCAATAACTACTAATTCTCCTGCTTTAAGCACTTCTTCATTATCATTAATATAACCAGTTGAATTATTATCTACCTTATCAATTCCATCAAAATATACTTTATTATCTTTAAGTAATCTACCAATATTAGCTTCCTTGCAGTCAGTCCAAACAAATCCCTCATCTCTTAATTTCTTATACATCTGATAAGTATTTTCGTAACCGATATTTGTAGTATCAACATACTCCGTTATCTCAATAGTAAATAGAAAATCAGCATTATCTTTATCCATAATTTCGGCTCTATAAAGAGGCTGTAAAAAGTATTTACAATTTCTTAAATTAAATGTCTCACGACGAATGCCCATTTTAAGTACTTTATCACCAATCTGATATGCAGTAGAGAAAGCACCTTCATTCAAATATCTAATATTATGATAATCCAAATTTCCATATTCAAGTAATTCTTTTATAATTATGTTTATAAAATCTACAATTATATCTCCTTTTATTTTATCCAAGGAAACAACTTTATTAATTATTTCATTCCCAATCAAATTTGGATTACTATCCATCTTTTGTAATAATAATTCTAGCTTATCATTATAAAATGAATACTTTTCAAATAGTTTCTTTAAATCTAGTAAAGAGGCAGAATTATTTATAAATATATCTAAATAATCATTAAGATATTTATATGCAAAATCTTCTTTTAAAGTCTCTAATAATTCATTATTATTTAGCATAATCTTATTATCATTTATATAATTTAATACCTCTTTAATATCTATATTTTTATCTTCACAAAATTTAATAAAGTAATAATAGAATGTCTCATAATCAAAAAACTTTAACATACTAAACAAATTACTAATTACATATTTACTATCATATTTGTAAATTCTATTTAAAAGTAAAAATACAAACCTTATATCATTCAAACATTCAAATAATTTAAGATTATTAAAAAATAAATTATGTTTAACTATGATAGGTATAACCTGTGGATTAATTAAAACTTGTTTATAATTATTAACTATCATTTCAAAATTATTTATGAATTTTTGTTCACTACCGTTTTCTATTAAATCTGTTACATATCTATACATAATTACCTATTTTTTATATCCTTCATAAACTTTTCTTCTTGATATCTTTGTTCAAAATAAGTCCATAGATTAGTTGCATGATTTAAATAATCTAAGTCATCTTCATCATAGATAAAATCTGTATCAATAATAACTAAATCTCCAACCTTTAAAGAATAATCAATACCTGTTAAAAATCCAGTACCAGTCATATCTACATAATCAACACCGTCAAAATATACTTTATTGTCTTTAAGTAATCTACCTAAATTAGACTTTTTAGGATCAGTCCATACAATTCCTTGATTTCTTAATTCTTTATATACTTGATAAACGTCTTCATCAGTAATATTTTTAGTATCAACCTCTTCATTAATCTCAAGACAAAACATAAACTCATCATCTAAAGTTTTAATTTCTTCTCTTCTTAAAGGTTGTAAAAATCTTTTATTATTTTTAATATAAAATGTTCGTCTTTTATCACCTATTTTAAAAAATTTACTTCCTATTTTAAAACACGATGAAAAATCCCCACCACTAACATATTTAATATCGTGATAATTAACTTTTTCTTCAATACATAATTCATAAATAATTCTTTTTAAATAAGGAAGTATTTTTTCTTTTTCAAATTCTTGATAATCGAATCTAGTTGATATAATTTCCATTAACACAATATCTAAATTATTATCCATTCGATTATTAATTTTATCAATTACTTCATCTTTATCAATATTAATTTTAAGTTTATCAATATCCTTTTTTAAATCCATCAAAGCACCACTATTATTTATAAACATATCTATATTAGTTTCTACGATATATTCATATCCATGACTTATTAAATATGACATTAAATCATTAGTCTTTAAAGTAATTTTATTATCTTTAATATAATTAATTATATCTATTATAGAACTATTAAAATTATTAGTACAAAAATCTATATATTCTCTGTAAAAGTAGTAACTAAAATAATAATTAAATAATTCATATTTATTACTTATTATATAATCCTTATTAAAACGAGCCATAATTTCTATAAAAGTTTTAATATATCCAGCATTTATTTTTTTACTTATTATATCTAAATTACTAAAGAATAAATTATTATTAATCATTATTTTAACTATCTTCGATTTAGTAAATAGTTTAACAACATCATCATTAGATAATTCATTAACTATTTTCCTAAACTCTTTAATAAATACTTCATCTTTACCATTATCTATTAATTTTAAAACATATTCATACATAAGCTACCTCTGACACTCTTTACAATAATAAGTTCCTCTACCATTTACCTTTATCTTAACAATGATACTTTTACAATATGGGCACTTATCTCCTTCGTGATTGTGTACTAATAAATTATTCTGAAATCTACCATGCACACCACGAGATGATTCATAGCTTTTAATAGTAGTACCACCCATTTTAATTGCAGACTCTAGTATTTCTCTTGTATATTTGATTATATTATCACAATCATTATTATCTATCTCAAAACCCCTCTTTAAAGGATTAATTCTACTTTTAAAAAGTATTTCATCTGCATATATATTTCCAATACCAACTATTATACTTTGGTCAAGTAACAGACTTTTAATTGGAAGTCTTTTATTCTTTAACTTTTCTTTTAAATAATCACTATTTAGCTTATCATCCCAAGGCTCTAATCCTAATAAAGATAATGGTTTTTCAACATAAACTTTATCTTTATCAATCAAATACATTCTCCCAAACTTTCTTGTATCATTATATTTTAGTATACCATCATCAAAATGAAAAACAACATGATCATGTCTTGTTATATTACCGTCAATAAAGAATTTTCCTTCCATTCTAAGATGGCTAAGTAAATAGTAATCATTAAGTTCAAACATTAAGAACTTACCTCTACGTTTAATATCGATAATAGATTGATTCTTAACTAACTTTTTAAACGTCTCTACATCCGGTTTATCTATCATATTATAAAGAACATCTACACTAATTATCTTCTTCCCTAAAACTTGCCTTTTTAATGTGTTTTTTACAGTTTCCACTTCTGGTAGTTCTGGCATAACATCACCCAGTTCATGATAACAGAAAAAGGCAACATTGTCTATTACCTTTCTCAATCTATTACCACTTTCTTTTTATTAATAATCTATCACTTTCTAATTGTAACCTTGCCTTTGTAACCACACTCGGTTCATATGGTAATACTAAGTAATAACCGTTATTAACTTCTGATGTACATCCAGTCTTTTCATTATAAAAGTATTCAGAAAACCTATTATTATATTCATTCATTTTCTTATCAACAATACTATTTATAAATCTATCTGTAAACCCTAAAATGCTTATATCAGTAATTCTTTTAGTAATAACCAATATTGCAAGTTTAGACTCAAAAATAGATATATCATTTTTAATACTATTTTCCTTTGAATTAACTTTTTCAATTTCTAATGCAACATTTTTTACTAAATCTTCATTAATTCTTTTTACAATAGATAATTTCATTAATAGATACTTTTCTTTTCTTTCTAATCTCTTTAGCTTTTTTTCTAAAAGTGTATAATTCTCTATACTTAAATCATCTATTTTTACACCACTATATAAACCAGGATTATCTATCATCATCCCAAACAATGTTTTACTTTCTGATATTACTCTCATAACGCCTCCATTTGACCGTTATTATATCATTATTTAGTAAATTGTCAACTCTTTAATTTCTATTCTTTTGGCGCCTCAAAATAAAACTTTGTTCCCTTCTTACTTGTTTCAACTCCATATTTAAAGTTATGCATCTCTAGTATATTTTTAACAATTGAAAGACCCAATCCAGTTCCTACAGTAACTCTATGATAAGACTTATCTGCTTTATAGTATTTATCCCAAATATAATTAATATCTTCTTTATTAATACCTTTACCTGTATCTATTACTTCAAATCTAACTTTGTTTTTCTTATCAACTAGATTTACAGTTACTAGTTTGTCTTTACCAGTATAGTTAGTAGCATTATTAATTAAATTATAAATAACTTGTTCTAATCTTTTTCGATCTGCTTTAATAATAAACTCTTTATCACTATTATATATAATATTATATCCACTTTTTTCTTTTAATACTTCATAACGAGTTAATATAGATTTAACAAGTTCTCCTAAGTTTAACCTTTTTAAGTCTAATTTCATTGTTTTAGATTGTGCTTTAGATAAATCTAATATATCTTCAACAAGCATATTTAATCTATCAGTTTCTTTAATAATAACATCTAAGTTTTTATTTCTTTTTTCCTCGTTAGCATAAGTTAAATCATGTACCATCTCTGCATTTGCTTTAATCAATGTAAGCGGAGTTTTTAAATCATGTGATACATTAGCTAGTAACTCTCTTCTTAAATTTTCAGTTTTAGAAAGTTCTATTGATGTATTATTTAAAGTCTCGGCTAACTCATTAATCTCTTCGATAGATGATTCTTTAAACTCAACATCATAATTACCTCTTGCCATCTTCTTACTTTCTTTAGTAATTCTGATAATTGGATTTGAAAACTTACGAGATAAGAAGTATGCTGCAATCAATGATATAACTATTATAACTATTGAACAGTAGATAAACTCTTTTTGAATTATTACTAAAATAGAACCCATTATTTTAAGTGGTGTGGATATGAATATAATAGAGCCATCACTTAATTTTTCGCCATATATTAATAATTCATCATTGTAATTGTAGTTATATGCAGTAAAGTTAACTGTTTTCTCATTACTTTCTATAAACTTAGTCTTGTTCTTCTTTATAATTTTACTATCAAGTAAAATACAACTATTACTCGCACCAGATGAATACAATAATTTTGAATCATCTAGTATTTCAATACATATATTGTTTTTATAGGCAATCATATTTATTTCATTATAATCTTTATTATTGTTATAATTACGAATTATCTCTTTTGATGTAACTATCATATCATTCTTCTTAAAATATTTATAATAACCATTTAAAAAAGTTATTTGAAATATCCAAAATATTAAAAGTATTAAAAATGAAAAAACTATTAAAGATGAAAAAAGATAAAATTTAAAACTATTCTTCTTCAAATTTATATCCCATTCCTCTCACAGTTTTTATTAAATCACGATACTCACCTAAATTATTTCTAAGCATTTTTATATGAGTATCAATTGTTCTATCATCACCAAAGAAATCATATCCCCACACTTTACTAAGAAGTGTCTCACGAGATAATGCGATTGATTTGTTTTCAACAAATAATACTAATAATTCATATTCTTTTGGAGTAAGTTTTAATTCTTTATTATCAATAGTTACTTTATGTCCTAAAAAATCAATAACTAATGTTTTATATACATATTTATCAGTATTACTAACATTACCACGAGATGTTATAGCCTTGATTCTAGCAATCAATTCTTTAGGACTAAATGGTTTAGTTACATAATCATCTACACCAAGTTCAAAACTTAAAAGTTTATTATATTCTTCACTACGCGCAGATAACATAATAACAGGTACATTTGATATTTTTCTAATCTCCTTTAATGTTGTATAGCCATCCATCTTAGGCATCATTATATCTAAGACTATTAAATCAATATCACCATTATCTTTAACTAAAGTAAGTGCATTCTCTCCATCTTCTGCTTCTAATACATCAAAATTTTCAAATAAACAATATTCTTTTATTACATCTCTTATTCCTGCTTCATCATCACCTATTAATACTTTCATATTCACCTCACCTAATAAACTAATTACATATTATAATATCTTTGTGTATCCTATGTGAAATATTAGAAAAATATTTTGGGAATAAATATCATTAACCCTACAATAACAGATACGATAGATACAACAAGAACTGCAGATGCTGCTGTATCTTTAGCTATTTCTGCTTTTTTATGGTATTTGGTGGTTGCAACATCAACCGCACTTTCTATTGCAGTATTTACATATTCTAAAGATATTACTAACCCAAATAATATAATACATATCATCCATTCAATTAAGCTTATCTTAAGTAATATTCCAAATATGATTACAGATGCCATTATAAAAATATGAACCTGCATATTTCTTTCTTGTTTAAATCCAGTGGCAATTCCTCTAAAAGCATAGTAAAAACTTTTAAACATTGATTCTTTTTTTAATCCATCACCAGTTATTATTTTCATAAATTTAGTAAAGAATATTAGATATATAACAGATACTGCAAACCCTGCAATAACATCACTAAAATAATGAACATGTAAATATATTCGACTAAGTCCTATCATAGCAATAAGAACAAAAATTAATCCTGATAGAATATATCTTAAATACTTATTCATTTTTATATGAAATAATATATATATAAATAATCCATAAAAAGCCATTGACACCATAGCATGTCCTGATGGAAAGGAATAACCATATTCATCTATTAACATAAACTCTGGTCTTGGACGAGAATATATATTTTTTAATATAAGATTAAGTCCTAGTATTATTATAATATTTCCAATAATAAAAGGTATATATTTATAATTCTTTTTTGCATAACTTACTATAACAGATACAATTACCATTAATCCAATTATCGGACCACTAATCATATTAGATATCAGTTTAAAATAATTAGTTAAATTATCACTTGTAAATCCATGAATAAAATTATATATATCATCATCAATCTTTAATCCAGGATTTTTCTTAACACGGATCGCAAATACAATAAATATAATAGACATTAATAATAGTATTATCCGCTTATAATTCTTTTCAATATATTTTTTTATCTTCTTCATAATACCTCCACCAACATTATATATTCTTAATTATTTTTTAGCAATAATATAATCAAAAAAACTAGACAAGCTAGTTATTTTAACACAACTCTAAATACTGTATTACCACTAGAAGATGTTGCTTCAATAGTTCCGTTATGATTTACTACAATACTTTTAGCAATCGCAAGGCCAAGTCCATATCTATTATCACTTCTATTTCTAGATTTATCTACCCGATAAAATCTTTCAAATATCTTTTCTTCATCTTCTTTTTTTATCGCATCGCCACTATTTATTACTTCGATATTAATACTATTTTTCTTTTTATGCATTATAACTTTTATATTAGTATCTTTATAACTATGTTTAATTGCATTATCTATAAGTATTGATAATAACTTTTCTATATCTTCTTTTATACATTTATAATTAATATCATCTTCTATATCGGTGTCAATTCCAACACTTTTCTCATAAGCCACTGATTCGAATGTTAAACAAATCTTATTAACTATTTTAGAGATATTTTCATTCTTATATAATTGTTTACTAACGCCATTTTCTAATTTAGATAAATCAAGTAAATTAGTAATAAGTTTGTTCATTCTATCTGACTCATACTTAATATTATCAATATATTTCTGATTACTAGTGCCACTAAGTTCATCAGATGATGCCATAATGATTGCAAGAGGAGTTTTTAATTCATGAGAGGCATCAGCTATGAATTCTTTTTGCTTTTTAAATGAATCATATGCTGGTTTAGTTATCCAATCAGTAATTAATTTAGATATAAAATATATAATTGTTTCTAATAATATTAATAATATAGCTGATATAACTAATAGTTTTGTTAATTTAATATTTATATTTTTAGTATTAATTATCACTATTGTATTATTCATTTTATTGTATGAATATTTATTTATATATAAATTACCAACATTAGTATTCTTACTACTTTTTAATACCTTATTTGAAATAGAATTTATATCAAAATCACTAGTAGAATTACTATGACTTACTATCTTATCTATTTCATTATTATTTAAATAAACAGTATATACTTCATAATCCATGATAATCATATTATCAAATTCTTTATGAACATGATCAGACCTATCTTCAGGCATCATTCTATTAATTTTATTTAAATTTCTTTCAACATTTTCATACTCTCTTTTATAATTTTGAACATTATATAAAACTATCCCAATAATCAAGAAAGATGAAATAAGTAAAAATATTGTAAAAAAAGTCTTTCTATTTAATCTCTTCATCTTTATACTCCATTTTATATCCTAAGTTTCTAACTGATTTAATATTTACTTTAGAATCTATTAATTTTAATTTTTTTCTAATAAATGATAAATATGCTTCTAAGTTATTTGACATAATATCATTTTCCATTCCCCAGACTTTATCATATATTAATTCTTTAGATATACTAAGCGCGTGATAATTTTGTAGACTTTTGCAAATAAATGTGATATCCTT
>CAMJTE010000010.1 GCA_946408655.1 uncultured Caryophanales bacterium
AGGAAAAAATTGTTATGCTTGATAAGTTTGAACCACTTGATATATTAAGTGAAGGACATAACTCAGAACTTGTTACATATAAAGGCGTAATGGTATCAAAGCAACATGCAGATAAGGATATGTTTAAAATTAATTTATTAAATATGATTCAAAAATAAAATAATCATTTTACGATGATTTTTTTCTTTATATAATTGATATTTAGAATAGAACGTGTTATAATTTCTATGAAAGGTAGGAGAAATATGAGATTGAAGAAAAAAGGATTTACCTTGATAGAGGTAATAGCAGTGCTAGTAATACTATCTATGATAATTTTAATAGTTACTCCACTTGTTATGAGTATCATAAAAAAGGCTAAAGATAGTGCAGATAAGAGAAGTATTGATGTATATGGTAAAACTGTTGAAATTGCAGCTGTTGCATATATGTTAGATGATACTGAATTTCCAACAAGTTTTGATGATTTAATTATCGAGTATACTGGTTCAAAAGTTGAATGTGCTGTTAATATTCTGAATTATGATGGACGCGTATTCTTAGATAAGTGTGCGGTAAATGGTAGACTTATTAAGGATTCAAAATTTAGCAGTGGATATTATCAATATGGTAGAGATACTGGAAATTATATGTTTACTTTATATAAAAGTATAACTGAGGTAGTTAATAATAGTTCCAATGGTAGTGCTGGAAATGTAATTGTTAATAATGGAAGTAATGGTTCAACAACCGGCAATAATATAAATATATCAGGAACTGTAACATACAATGGGAATACATATTATAGATTGACTAATATAAACGTTAATGCTGGGTATGCCGCCCTTACACCGCAGTCTCCATTATCATATGAAGATATGGTTAAATATGCTGGAGATATTCCTGTTACTAATATAAATGGATATGGCTATGTTACATATTATACATCTGATACTTGTAATGAATCTAATAATACCGGATGTAAGACTGATTATGATTCGTCAAATGTTAAAATTATTATTGATGCTTGGGCTAAAGATAACTTGAACGATGGCTCAAATGCAAGTGCTATGACAATAGATTATTTAACTAGTCAAGGTTATGCATTAGTTGGAAATAATACTTATCAAAAAACTTCAACAACTCCAAATAATTTATTCTCGCTTGGTATTGACTATTGGGCAATTGATTCAAACGGCAATATATATAAAGGTGCATCTACATTTAAAGTAACATATCCTTATGATACTGCTTCAATAAGACCAATAATAATTGTTCCAAAAGGAGATGTAAAAGTTAATACACCAAGTAATAATGGTAGTAGTAATACAAGTAATGGTACTCCGGCTAATAGTGTAACTAATGATTCATCAAATCCATATACAGTAGATAATATTATAATGTTTATATCAATCGCAGTTATTGTTATATGTGCAATTATTTATGTTATATATATTATTAGTAGAAAAAATAGTAAGGAAGATAAGAAGGCAGAGAATACTAATAAGTAATTCTCCTTTTTGTTAGAAAAGTTATGAGGTGCGTATGAAAAGAGAAAATATAAGGAATCTTGCATTAATTATGATTTTAGTTTTTTTAGGTTTAAGCAATATCGATGCGTATAGCTATGGTGATGAAGTAACTTATAATAATATGAAGTTTAATGTACTTAAAGATAATGGTGCAAGTGTAACGCTTTTAAAACAAACTCCGTTATTAGCAAACGACGTCGATTATTATGGTAGAGGTCATGTAAATATGTATAATGTATATAGTGAAGGTTATCCTTCTGTAAAGTATGAAAAAAGGTCTGTAAAGGAGAATGGATATGGAAAAATAGCTTTTTATAGTAGAAAGACCTGCTCAAATATTGATGAGAATTATTCTGGATGTGTTAATAATTATAATAAATCTGATGTAAAGTATGTAGTAGATGCTTGGGCAAGTAAGGAATTTGGGTCTGAAAACTTGGTTAATGATGAAACTGGATATTCTGCAAGATTAATGACTAAGGAAGAAATAGAAAAGTATTATGTATTTGAATATCAGCAAGTGTCTCCATCAGATTCAGAGTTGATAAGAGTTGTTTCATCTGAAACTCCGAGCTGGCTATATCAATCACGGATGGACTATTGGCTTATGTCTTCAGCAGATGATAAATTTGATGTTTACAACAATATGCTAAGTAGTGCTAAAGTTTATGATTTGAACTATATTAGACCCGTTGTGACTATTGATAAAGTGGAATTAGATAGAATTAATGGCACTATTAAAGAAATTACAATAGATGAAACAGGTTTTGATGATTTATCTAATAATAAATATAAAACTGGTGATGTCATTAATTATAAAGGTATAAAATTCTATGTAGTAAATGATAATTCAGAAGATAATAAAGAAATTTCTTTGATTAAGGCAACACCTCTCACTACTAGCGAAGTAAATACATATGGAGTTGGATACATAAACAAATTTGGTGATAATAAAGATACGGTAATAGATAAAAATGGCTATGGTGCGCTTGCTTATTTTAGAAGTGATACCTGTTATGATGATGATAATAAGATAGGATGCAATAATAATTTTGATGAATCTGATGTTAGTCATATTGTTAATACATGGGCAAAAAGCATATTTAATACTTCTCAATTAAATATTACAGATTTAAATATGAAATTTAGAATAATTAATAAATCAGATTTAAATGTATTAGATTATTATGGTGAAATTAATTATGCAAATACCTCTGGTTCAGCTGGAAGTATTGAATCTGGAGTATATAATGATACTATAAATTTGTCAAATTGTTGGTCTTCGATTCCTTATGTTGATTCTAATTATCAATTAGGAGCGGCTGGTGATAACAATATTTTTAGCATACAAAATGTATACTCAAGTGATAATGTAATATGTCCCGTAATAACAATTAAAAAAAATTCACTACCAGATGTGCAGCTTGATGAAGAAATTGAAGATGATGATAATATTATAGTTAATGTTCCAGATACAAAGCTATGCAAAGGAATTATGATTGTTCTAACTGGAGTTGTAATAATTGGTTTATCTATTATATTAACTACGCTTAAGAAAAGAGACAAAAAAGGTAATAGACAATAATGCCTTTTTTTGTTATACTTTTAACTGTGGTGGTTTTATGGATTATATTAAAGGTAGTTATAGAAGTAGTATTTATGAAAATGGGATGTTTGTAATTGGTTTGTTTAAAGTAGAAGAAACTAATATTGAAGAGATGAGAATATATGTAAATAGAACTATTACATTTAAAGGAAATTTTGAAACACTTAGTCGTGGACAGATATATAATTTTTATGGAGTATGCGTTGAACACCCTAAGTATGGATTTCAGTTTGATGTAGAAAGATATGAAATTGTAAAGCCTGAAGGTAAAGATGGAGTAATTGAGTATTTATCTAGTGGCATATTTAAAGGAATTGGTAAAAATATTGCTAAAAAAATAGTTAATGTACTAGGAGAAGATGCTCTTGATAAAATTGTCGAAGATAAAAAAGTTTTAGATCAAATTCCTAAATTAAACATGAAGAAAAAATCTTTAATATATAACACACTAAAAGATAATGAAGATAGTAGAAGATCAATTGTTGAACTTACTAATAAAGGTTTTAGCATGAATGATGCGTCAGAAATATATAAAATTTACAAAGAAAATACTTTAAAAGTACTAGAACATAATCCATATAACATGATAGATAATGTAAAAAATATAACATTCTCTAAGATAGATGAAATAAGAAATAATTTTGATATAGAATTAAATGATTCAAGAAGAATTGAAGCATGCATTATACACTGTATGAAAGAATTAAGTTTCGAAACTGGAGATACATATTCCTATTATGATGAAATAGTGAATATTCTAAATAAATATAACCATACTAATATTGATTCTTATTTAATAGATGAATGTTTAGTTAATTTAGAATGTGATTTAAAAATAATAAAAGAAAAAGATAAGTATTTTTTAGCTGATATATATAATGCAGAAGAATATATTGCTTCTAGAATAATAGATTTATCTAGTAGAGAACCTAATAATTTTGTTAAAATTGATAAATTTATTACTGAGTTAGAAAAGAAAAATAATATTATTTATAATGATATTCAGAAGATTGCTATTAAAAAAGCAATAAATAATCATGTAACTATAATTACCGGAGGACCGGGAGTAGGTAAAACTACTATAATAAATGCAATCCTTGATGTATATAAAAAAATATATAAACTAGATTCTGATAGTTTATTAGAACGAGTTATGTTACTTGCTCCAACAGGAAGAGCAGCCAAAAGAATGATGGAATCAACAAATTTTAGGGCTAAAACAATCCATAGTTTTTTAAAATGGAATAAAGAAGATAATACATTTAGTGTGAATGAATATAATCCTGATTATCATAGATTTATTATTATTGATGAGACTAGCATGATAGATAATGACTTATTTTATAGTTTATTAAAAGGGCTTAGATGTAATATAAAGTTAGTATTAGTGGGGGATTTTAATCAATTACCTAGTGTTAGAGCGGGAAATGTATTAAGAGATTTAATTGATTCTAATATAGTAGATATAGTTCATTTAAATTATTTATATAGACAAAAGGATTCTAGTTATATACCAGTACTTGCAAGAGAAATTAAAGATAATAATCTATCTAACTTTTTAGAAAAGAAAGATGATTATGTATTTTTAAAATGTAGTATGGAAGGTATTATACCAACACTAATTGATGCATGTAATCTGGCTATAAAAAAAGGGTATGATTATAAACGTATTCAAGTAATGGCACCCATGTATGCCGGAATTAATGGGATAGATAATTTAAATAAAGTTTTGCAAAATGTTTTTAATCCTAAAAGTGATAGTAAAAAAGAAATTAAATATGGAGATGTAGTTTATAGAGAAGGAGACAAAGTACTACAACTTGTAAATATACCAGATTCTAATGTTTACAATGGAGATATTGGTGTTATTATAAAAATAAATGATGCAAATGAATCTGAAAGTGGTAAAAGAGAGGTTATAATAGACTTTGATGGTAGTATCGTTAATTATGATATACCATCACTGATTAATATAAAACATGGATTTATAATGAGTATTCATAAGTCTCAAGGTAGTGAATTTGAAGTAGTTATTATGACAATTTGTAAAAGTTATAAAAGAATGCTTTATCGTAAACTTATTTATACAGGAATAACTAGAGCAAAAAGAAAACTTATACTTATAGGTGATAGTGAAGCATTTACATATAGTGTAGAAAATAGTCGTGAACATATAAGAAAAACAGATTTAGTAAATAAAATTCATAAAATTAAAAATAATAGACATAATATAGATGTATATAGTTAATATATACAAAATATTCTAGTCGAGGTGATTTTATGAAATGGACTAAAAGTGTGATGCTTATTGGATTAGGCGCAATAGGTGTGTTAGCTTATCAAAGATATGGTGATACTATGAAAGAAAAAGCAACAGATATAGTAGATAATACTATGAATAAGATAGGCAAAAAAATGGATTAACTAGAATATAAAATAAAGAAAAATTAGTTTTAAACTAGTTTTTCTTTTAGTTTGTAATCTTTTTTTGAACACCTATCATTGATCCAAATATAGTAGATATGGCAATTATTAAATAATAGATTAGACTTTGTGGTTTAAAACTACTTAGAATGATACTTAGTAATAGAAAAATCACATCAATAATTAAACTAAGTCTAGCTCCTTCTATGATACCTTTTTTAGTAGCTCTAATCCCCATCATTATTCCACCTATAAATACACTTATAATAGGAATAATAAATTTTATTATCTTAGTTAAATGATCACTAAAGATATTAAAGTAACTAAATATAGTAACTAACATAGTAAGTATTATAATTATTATACTTATATAACCTAGGACTCTTCCTAAATTTTTTAAATATCTCATTATCTCACCTATAAAATATTATGTATTTGTATAAAAAATAATAACTATAATCATAATAAAATTGGTGATACTATGTATATATCAATAGTTCTTAGAACACTTTTTATGTATTTTTTTATCATAGTTGTATATAGAGTCATGGGTAAAAAAGAAGTAGGACAGCTAAGTATAATAGACCTTATTGTATCTATATTAATAGCTGAGTTAGTTGCTATCGCGATAGAAGCAGAAAAAAGTATATTCTTATCTATTATTCCAATTACAATACTTACACTTACACAAATAGGTATAAGTTATATAACTTTAAAAAATGAGAAAATTAGAGATTTAATAGATGGTAAACCAACAGTTATTATTAAAAATGGAAAACTAAACTTTAAGGAGATGTCCCATTTAAGATATAGTCTAGATGATTTAGTAACACAACTAAGACTACAAGGAGTAAAAAGTATTGAGAAAGTTAAATATGCTATCTTAGAGAATAATGGAAGTCTTTCTGTATTTAGTGATGATGAAGACTATCCACTACCACTAATATTAGATGGAGTAATAGACTATAAAGTACTTAGTGATATCAATAAAGATTATCCTTGGCTTAAAAACATAATAAGTAAAAAACAAATAGAATTAGAAGGAGTATTCTATGCTTTTTATACTCATAATAAACTATTTATCATAACTAAAGACGAATTATTATGATTTGCATAAACATAATTTTTATGATATCATTTATATAGATGAGGAATACTTATTGTAAAAACTCATATAATAAAAAAAGGACACGTTTGATGTGCATATCAGACGCTTCCTCAGTTTTCTTTCGAAGGCATCTGAGACAACATAGTTGAATCAGATGCTTTTATTATCTTTCGATAATAATTATTAATAGTAAAATTTCTTTTACTATTAATAGAAATATTAAAGTAAACAGAATTTTTTCTCTGTTAATGTACTTCATATTGTACCTCCTATATATTAATTAAAAGACCAAAGTCCCCTGATAATAATAGGAGGAAGCATCTGAATTCAAACGTATCCGTGTGTATTATAACACAAAATAGATGAGTGGTGCAATTGAACATAGGTAAGAAAATTGAAAGAAATTTAACAAATTTAGAAAAAAGGGTTGATATATATATAGTATAATTTGCACATAAGGTAATATAAAAAAGATACCTTATTAGAAAGAGGAGGAGATTTTATATGACAAAGTTAAGAAAGAGAGGATTCACTTTAATCGAATTAATTGCAGTATTAGTAATTATGGCTATACTAGCACTTATTGTAACTCCATTAGTTATGAACATAATTAGAAAGGCTAGAATCGCAGCAGACAAAAGAAGTATTGATGCATATGGAAGAAGTATTGAACTTGCAATCGCAGGATATTTACTAGATACAGGTAAATTTCCAACAAGTGTAGGAGATTTATCTATTGAATATTCAGGAGATGAAGTAATATGTTCAATTACACAATTAAATGATGATTCATCAGTATATTTAACAGGATGTACAGTAAAAGGTAGAACAGTAGATTATGCATATGGAAGTGATAAGACTCCACCAGCACCAACATATACTGCATATTCTGTAGGAGATTCAGTTACATATAATAATGTAAATTATTATGTAATTAAGAATAGTGGAACAACTGAATCAAGTGTAACACTACTAAAAGCAGAACCATTAAGTTATTCAGAAGTACAGACATATTCAGCAGGAACAGGTGCAAGTATATATGATAAGAATGGATATGGAGGAATGCAATATCATTCAAGTAGTAATTCATACGAAGGGTCATATATAAAAACTGCAGTTGATGCATGGAAAGCAGCAAAAGCCCCAGCAGCAACTGAAGCAAGACTAATAACAAAGAATGAATTAATTGATAATCTAGGATATGTGTTAAAAGAAAATGCTACTTATGAACAATATATTCCATCAGGAACAACTCCAAGTTGGGTATATAATTCAAATTATTATTATTGGACAATGAGTCCGTATACTGATTCGGCGTCTAGTGTCTGGCTTGTCTTCGATAGCACCTTGGTTCGCACAGTGTCAGCGACTACTACTACACCTACAACGGCGGCGTTGTTCGCCCAGTTATAGTACTTCCTAAATCTGCAATATAATCTTAATCTAGTAGGAATACTAGATTTTACTTTTAGTTGACACGTAATTTATCAAAAATTGGCAATTATATTTCAAATATAGTAAATATCTGTTATAATTATCAATAGGTAATAACTAGATGTGAGGTGTGTATGAAAGATAATTATGATGAAGAATTAGAAAGAATAAGAAAGTATATAGAAGAAAGACGTGCTAATAACTATGGTATGGGTAGTGATAGTAATAAAAGTAATGGGAATAATCCATTATATAATAAAGAAACTACAGAAGTATTATCTAGAATTAGTAGAAGAAATAGAAGTTCTAGTGAAGATAATATTAATAACTTTGATAGTATATATAAAAAAAGAGCAGTAAATAATGATTATATTACTAATGATGATGAAGATAAAAAAGTTGATATAGAAGAAATTTATGAAGAAGAAAAAAAGAGTAAGAAAGTAAGTAAAAGAAGTGATAAGAATAAAAAAGATGAATATGAAACATTAAGAAAATATAATGTATTACTTACTATATCAATGATGTTATTCTTTATGTTTATGACATTTTATGTAATATCTACTCATTCTATTTTATTAATCAAAAAGCCTTTTAATATTATATCGTTAGGTATAAGTATTGTTAGTTTTATAGGTGTTATTATATCTTTAGTATTAAAGATTAGACATCGTGATTTATCAAAATCTAATCATAAGTTTAATGTTAAACTAACTATTGTTGGTATATTAGTTGCTATAGTTTTATTAGCTTTAATACCTGTTGTTAATATATTACATTTCTGGGAGTATATGGACTTTGTTATAGCTCATAAAAAGAAGACTGCACTTGCTATATTTGCATTTATGTTTATATTGTTTGTAATATTCATAATTAGAGTTATAATGCACAAAAGATTTAAAGCTAATACTAGAAGAGTATTTTTAACACTATTCTTAATATTTTATAGTGAAGCATTTATTGGCATGTTGTTTACTTTCTATGGGCCACTTGATGGTTTTAGGGAATGGTTAATAACTACAGCTATGCCGACTATGGAACATCAAAAGTATTGTAAATGGTTCTATAGTGATAAAGAAATTGAAAAAGTAATGAGTAAGAACTATATAGAAGAAAGTGGAGAATCTACTAAAAAAGAATTAATTGATAGAAAAGAAGTTACTAAATATAAAGATGAGTATGAAAAACAAATACTTGAGCATGAAGAAGGACAGAAGTATAAAGTAATTAAACTTCAAGTAGATGGACAAAATGGTTTCTTAGCTGCAATATATGATCCAACTAGTATTAAAGTTGAGGTAACACAAGAATTAGGTAGTCGTGGAGAATATGTAACACATATGGCACAAAGAAATGATGCATTGCTTGCGATTAATGGCGGAGGATTTATGGATCCCGGAGGAAGTAGCTGGGGAGGTACTCCGACTGGTATAACTATTTCTAATGGAAAAATAATTACTAATAATGAATATGGTAGAGCGACCGATACTGGAGGTATTATTGGATTTACTGAAGATGGTACTTTGATGTTGCTTAAGGTTAATACTGCTCAGGAAGCATTAAAACAGGGCGTTATTAATGCAGTATCTTGGGGACCTTATTTAATCGTTAATGGAGTTACTTCTAAAGTAAACGGTAATGGCGGATGGGGTCCAGGAGCAAGAAGTGCGATAGGTCAAAGAAGAGATGGAGTTGTACTAATGCTTGTTATTGATAGTAATGCAAGTAGAACAAAAGGTGCGACTATGGCAGATTTAGCAGAAATTATGGAACGTTACGGGGCTGTTAATGCTGCAAATCTTGATGGAGGTACATCTAGCGTTATGGCGCTTCCTAAAGAGATTGCAAAATCAGAGTGGAATGCACCATGTCGTGATTATTTCACTAATACTCATTGTGCGATTAATGATCCAATTGATTCAACGGGAACTCATCAAACTAGATTTATAGCTACATCATTTGTAGTATTAGATAAATAAGCAAAAGTTTAATCTTTTGCTTATTATGTTGAGGTATATATGAAGAAGTTAATAATAATTAGTATTGTAGTTACAATAGTTACTATTACATTTTTTGTAATAATTAATCCTTTCTTTAAGTTAGAATTAATAAACAAAAAAAATATAACTATTAACTATGGAGATAAGTATAAAGAATATGGGGTAAAAGCTAATAGTTTGTTATTTAATTTGAATAAGAAAGTAAAAGTAACTGGTAAGGTTAATGTTAAAAGGATAGGTAAATATATAATTGAATATAAAGTTAAATACTTATTTAAAACAAAGAAATTATATAGAACTATAACAATAGTTGATAAAGAAAATCCAGTAATTACTCTAAATGGAGATATTAATATTGAATTATTTGTTGGCGATAATTATGAAGAACTTGGATATAATGCCAGTGATAATTATGATAAAGATTTAACTGATAAAGTAGTAGTCGATAGTAATTTAGATACAACAAAAGTTGGAGATTATACTATTAAGTATAGTGTTAAAGATTCTAGTAGTAATTATACTGAGGTAGTAAGAAATGTTAAAGTAAAAGAAAAAACAATTGAAGTTAAAAATGTATCAACCGATTATACAGATATTGTTTCTAGTGATACACCGACATATATCAATGGAATATTAATAGTTAATAAAAAGTATTCACTTCCAAGTAATTATAATCCAGGTGTAGATAATGAAGCAGCAAATGCATTAAGTAATTTACAAAGTGCGGCAGCACAAGCAGGTTATAGTATGCCACTTTTATCAGGATTTAGGTCATATGAAACACAGAAAGTACTTTATAATAGTTATGTTGCTGTAGATGGAGTAGAAGTTGCAGATACATATTCTGCCCGTCCAGGGCATTCAGAACATCAAACAGGTCTTGCATTTGATGTAGGGGAACTTGATTATGGATATGGTGATACTGCAGCTGGCGCTTGGCTTAGAGAACATGCACATGAATATGGATTTATAATAAGATATCTAAAAGGAAAAGAAAATATAACAGGATATAATTATGAACCATGGCATATTAGATATGTTGGAGCTAATGTTGCAACAGAAATATATAATAGAGGTATAACTTTAGAAGAGTATTTGGGAATATAAAAAAGTCGATATTTATTTATCGGCTTTTAACATATCTTCTACTTTATTAGTATTTTTAAAGTTTAGTTTTGCAATGCCTTTTAGATAATCCATACCTTTTTCTTTGGCTATTTTATATGCAATTTCATCTACCTTATCACTTGCACCTTTAGGTAAATTTATACCAATCTTACTAGATAATTTATCAAACTCTTTAATAAATATATATCTACTAATTAATGATGCAGCTGCAACTGCTAAACTTTTTGACTCTCCCTTAGTTAAGAAGGTAATATTTCTAACTACATTATCAGTATCCCTTAGATAATTGTAATAGATAAAGTCTTTCGCAAACTCATCTACTATTATATAGTCATAGTTAGGTGTTTTTTCTCTTAATTTATATAGAACTTTATTATGCATGATGGCTTTTATTTTATTTAAATTTAAATCTTTTGAATACTTATTGTTATACTCAGTATTAGTTAGTATCATAGATTCATAAGATATTTTTTTAACAATTAGTGGTACAACCTCTAATATTTTATCATCCATCATTTGTTTAGAATCTTTTACCCCGATATCTTCCAAATATGGGATATCCTCTTTACTTACATAAGCGGCAGTAACAACAATAGGTCCAAAGTAATCACCAGTACCAACCTCATCAGAACCAATACTAGATGAATAATAAACTTTAGAGTCTACTTTAATAGACTTATCTAATTTGTCTTTAGTTTTAGATTCAGAACCTTTTACATCTACTTTTCCACTATTAATACGCTCTGTATCAATCCAAAAACTACTTGCTAGATCTGCATCCTTTCCTTGAAATACTACTTTACCAGATTCATATAAAGTAATTACAGTATCCCCATCTTTCGCTTGCCATTTAGCATAAGGTGGAATAAACTCTCTCTTGCACCAATCAAGTTCTTCATCCATCATATCCTGTGTTTTTTTACACACTCTAAAAGCTATTACATTATTCTTTTTCATTTTCGCACCTCAGATATATTCTATCATATTTTCCCACTTTTTACTTTATTTTTTTTAACTTTTATTATACAATTAAAACGGTGGTAGTATGATTTTATCAATATTAATTATTATGTTTATTCTATCAGGGGTTATACTTGGTATTAAAAGAGGCTTTACCTATCAATTAATTAAAATGCTTAGTTTATTTATAACTGTAGTAGGAGCGTTATTTTTTAAAAATATAGTTGCGAAGCTATTCATTAATTATTTTGATTTTCTTGATATGAATCCTCATCTTAAAATTGTTTTTTATAGAGGAATTGCATTTATACTATTATGTTTTATAATTAGAATAATTATCGGATTATTACTTAAAATATCAAAGAAGTTTGAAAAATTACTTAACGCAACAATTATACTAGGTATACCTTCAAAAATATTAGGAGGAATACTTGGGTTTATTGAATTTTACATTTATGCATTTATTATTCTTTTGATACTAAGTATTCCAATATTTAAAGTAAATGTTAAAAATAGTAAGGTTGCCAATATTATTTTAAATAATACTCCCACACCAAGTAAGAAAGTAGATACTGAACTTTTAGATGAATTACAAGATACGTATAATTCTTGTCACAATGATTGTGAAGAAAAGTATATTAAGATATTAAATAAACATGGCATTGTAGCTAAAGAAAAAGATATGGATTAGTTTCATATCTTTTGAGTTTTCTAATGTGATTGTTAATTTTTAAATATACTTTAAAAAATGATAATTTAGATATATAATTGTTATTAGAGGAGAGATACTATGATAGGTATAATTGTATTACCATTTTACATTATTTTTAACTTGTTTATAAATAAGATTATTATGAACTGGTTGGGCTTATTTACTAAGATAAAAAATAAATATATATTACTTTCATTACAGATGTTTTTAACATTATCCTTATATATCGCATTTATATTACCTAATGGATTATTAAAACGAATACTTACTATAGTTGGTAATTATTATTTGGGGATAATTATTTATACTAGTATAATATTAGTTCTGTTACTATTGTTAAAATTTATTTTTAAGAAAATTAAGGTAAATCGCATTACATATACTATAGTTGGTTTTATATCTATATTACTTATTTCATTTATAACTATTTATGGGACTATTAATTCAGATATTATCCATACTACTAGATACGAAGTTGATATTAATAAGCAATGTAGTATTAAAAATTTAAATATAGTTATGATTGCAGATCTTCATTTAGGTTACAATAAAGGACTTAAAATGATTAAGAATATGGTTAAAAAAATTAATAAAGAAAATCCTGATATACTAATAATAGCAGGAGATATATTTGATAATAATTATGATTCGTTAGATAAGCCAAAAGAAATGATAAAAGAACTAAAAAAGATTAGAACGAAATATGGAGTATACGCTGTATATGGTAATCATGATGTAAAAGAAAAAATATTACTAGGATTTACGTTTAAAGATAAAAAGAAAAAAAATAGTGATATTCGAATGGATAAATTTTTAAGTGATGCAAATATAAAAATATTAAAAGATGATTATATAAATCTTGATAATAGTATTTATATTTATGGTAGACCAGATTATAAAAAATCAATTAATAGAAAAAAGGTAAGTGAAGTAATAAAAAAACTAGATAAAGAAAATCCAATAATTGTAATAGATCATCAGCCCAAAGAATTAAAAGAATTAGCGCGTGCCGGTGTTGATTTAGATTTATCTGGGCATACTCATGATGGTCAAATATTTCCACTTAATTACCTTATTAAATTAGCATTTGATAATTCATATGGAATAAAAAAATATGCTGATATGACAAGTATAGTAACTAGTGGTGTTGGATTATATGGACCAAACTTGCGCGTTTTAACAAAAGCAGAAATAACAAGTATAAAGGTTAACTTTAAATCAAAACAGTAATTTGCTATGAAATTACTGTTTTACTATGCAAAAAATGTTGGACCTATAGTTGCTTCTTTAGATATGGTTTGTGATTGTTCTATCTTTTTTTCATTATTAGTATTTATTATATTATTATTTGTAAACTGTTGCTTACTACTATTTCTTTTTTGTTTTATATCACTTCTTTTAAATTCATTCATTATTCTAAACATTGTTTTGGCATTTGTAATCATTGGACGTGCTTGTTTTACTAATGGAATTGCCTGATTTGCAACGTTTAATATTTTTTGTGTTCCTGTAAGTATTGATGAAAATGTTACTCCACTTTTTCCAAACAATCTTGATAATAGGCCTACTTTAGGTGTAGATGAAGTAAGGTTTGTAGGCATGGTGTAAAGATAAGGATTATAATAATTCATAGATCACCTTCTATATTTCTAAAATATTATATGTTTTTGTAAAAAAAAGTTTAATAAAAATATAATTTATGATATAATTTAAGAGAATAAAGGTAGGTGCCTATGAAAAATAATGAAAAAAAATCTATATTTAGTAAGATTATTGCTTTTTTTAATACTCCTATTGGTGAAAAAAAGAAGAAAAGTAATAAGAGAAGTTTAAAGAAAGATAATAGAATTAATTTAGAGAAGAATGAAGAAGAGTCACTTGATAAAAGGGTTCCTTGGGCCTATGTTGCAAGAAATTCAAGAGGAAAAAAGATTAAGGGATATTTTTATGCATACAATAAAAAAGATGTAGAGTATTTCTTAGAAAGTGAAGAATTAGAAATAGTTAGTGTTAAAACTAGTAAATCTATTCAGATGTTAAATCACGGTTTTAGAAGAAATAGAAAGTTAAAAACTAAGTATTTAGTTTTTATGTTAACAGAACTTTCTACCTATATTAAAGCAGGGATTCCACTATCTGAAGCTATTGGTATTATGGCTCGTGAAACGAAAAATATGAGATTTAAAAATATTTTACGTGAGATGCGCTATGATATTAATAGTGGAGATAGTTTTAGTAAGGCAATGATGAATAGAGGAGAAGCTTTTCCACCTATACTTGTTAATATGGTAAAAACATCTGAGATGACTGGTAGCCTTGGGGAATCTCTAGATGATATGGCCGTATATTTTGGCGATATAGAAGAAACTAGAAGGCAAATGGTAAGTATTTTAACTTATCCAACTATTATATTCACTTTTGCAGTAGCGGTAGTAATGTTTATTATGGTTTATGTTATACCTAAGTTTGTAGATATTTATACTACTATGGAAAATACTCAAATTCCTCATTTTACAAAAACTGTAATTGGTATAAGTAATTTCTTTCAAAATAATTTAATTATTATATTATTAATTGTAATAATTTTCCTTGCATCATTTATATTGTTATATCGTAAATCTAAAGGATTTAGAATGTTCTTTCAAAAGATTGGAATGAGAATGCCTTTTATTGGTAATATAATGATATATAATGAAGTAACAATATTTTCAAAATCATTCGCAACTCTTTTAAGGCATGACGTATTTATAACTGATACTATGCAGATATTAAATGAATTAACTAATAATGAGATTTATCATGATATGATTGATGAAACTATTAAAAATATAAAGAAAGGTGAAGAAATATCTTTAGCTTTTAAAGATCATTGGGCATTTCCGCTTCCAGCATATGAAATGATTGTTACAGGTGAAAAAACTGGAAAACTTGCCGACATGATGGAACAAGTAAGTAGTTATTATTCATCTCTTCATAGAAGTGCGATAATGAGACTTAAATCTTTAATTGAACCAATTATTATAGTATTACTTGCCTTTATGGTAGGTTCAATTATATTATCTATAATAGTACCTATGTTTAGTATGTATGAATCAGTACAAAATCTAGGGTAATTAGTGGGGTGATTAGATGGATATATATTATGGAGTTTTGATATTTATCTTTGGCCTTGTACTAGGCTCTTTTTATACAGTAGTAGGTGAAAGACTTCCTGATGGTAAGTCTTTAATTAATCCACCTTCTCATTGCCCAAATTGTAATCATAGATTAGGAATATTAGAATTGATACCGGTATTATCATTTATAATACTTGGTGGTAAGTGCAAGAAATGTAAGAGTAAAATACCTATACTTAGTACATTAATAGAAACTACAACGGCAATATTATTCTTATTTGCTTATTTAAAATTTGGTATTAGTATTAATTTGTTTGTCGCACTTACATTTATATCTATGTTAGTAATTGTTATTGTTAGTGATATTAGATACATGGTTATATGTGATGAAGTATTGATTATTGGAAATATAATTATATTTATTTTACTTATTATAAGTATTGGATTAAAAGCATCTTTATTCGCCCTTTTTTACGGAATGACTAGTTTTGTAATAATGCTATCGATAAAAACATTAGGTGATATGATATTTAGAAAAGAATCCATGGGTGGTGGAGATATAAAACTAATGTTTACCTTTGGTCTTGTATTAGGTATTCCATCAAGTGTTGCATCTATCTTTCTTGCATCTTTTATAGGTCTTCCTATATCTCTTATTATGATGAAGAATAATAAAAGCCACGAATTACCTTTTGGTCCTTATTTAAGTGTTGCGGCAATTATTTTACTTTTAAGTGGTATAGATATAATTAATGTGTTAGTTAATATGTAGACTAACATTTTTCTTTAGGAGCGTTTATGAAGTTATTAAATAGAATTACTAATATATATTTATACTTAATTTTTATTATATTTATATTATTAATAGATAAAACAGGTTATCAAAATATATTAAATCTTAAATGGAATATTTATGTTTATACAACTGTTATTTATATTCTGTTTATTCTTTTAACTATAGTCTTTCAAATAATTAGATCTAGTATAAGTATTAAAGATTTTAAGTTTAATAAAATACATTTGTTTGCTTTGATATACATATTTATTCTGATATTATCGTGTTTATTATCTCCATATAAAAACTATAATTTACTTATTGGTTCGACACGTGTGGAAGGACTTATAGTAAATATTATATATGTTATATCATTTATGGTTATATCGTTAACATATAAATATGATAAGAAAATAATTTATGCAATACTTTTACCAAGTATTATTATGGCATTAATGATAATGATACAAAGATTTATTTATAATCCATTTAGTATATCAAAAGATGTATCAAGTGAGATATTTTATGGAACTATTGGTAATATTGATACTATAGGATTACTTTATACTATATATATTATACTTGGTATTTCTTTATATATATTTACCAATAAAGTAATTAATAGAATATATATAATTATATCCATTATATCATCATTAATTGTCATGGCTATTATTAATGTTCTAAATATGTATGTAACTTTATTAATTATTATGATATTATTATTTCCTTTTGTAATACTTTCTAGTAAATATTTAAAAAGATATTTAATGATTACTATATCAATAATATCTATATGTATATTTAAGTATTACAATTATTGGTATTTTATTATATCGGTAATTATATTAATAAGTTTATTTTTAATACTAATTAGAAATACTAACTATAATATTTTAAATAAAAAAAACGTAATAAAATGCTTTATAGGATTACTATTTATATTATTAGGAATAATACTTAGTATATATTTTATTAATTTTAAAAGTGGATTATTATTTGAAGTACATAATATATTACATGGAAATATAGTTGATTCATATGGAACATATAGAATATTTTTATGGAAAAGAACCTTTGGAATGATAAATAGTAATAATATATTATTAGGTACAGGTGTAGATACATATTATATTGCTTTCTCAAATAAATATTTTGATGAACTAGTTATGAATGGATATGTGAATATTAATGATACGGCTAGTAACTTTTATTTAACAAGATTAATTAATATAGGAGTTATTGGTTTATCTTCGTTTCTTTTATTTGTAGGCAGTGTAGTTTGTTTAGAAAGAAAAAATAAATGTAGTGATGCAACTTTAATATGTTTATTTATTACTATTATATCTTATTTAATTCAGGGATTATTTAATTTAGAGGTAGTAATAGTAACGCCAATATTCTATTGCATATTAGCTATGTATACAAATTTGAAAATAAGTAAGTTAACAAAAAAATGACATATTTAAAAAAAGGTATTGAAAAATAGTTTAGTGTGTGTTAAGATAGTTTTGGAAAGGTAGGGAAGTATGAAGAAGAAAGGATTTACATTAATCGAGTTAATTGCAGTTTTAGTAATCATGGCAATCATTGCTTTAATTGTTACACCTCTTGTTTTAAATATAATTAGAAGTGCACAAGATTCAGCAAATAAGAGAAGTATTGATGCATATGGTAGAGCAGCTCAAATTGCAGTTGCAGGATACATGCTTAATGAGGGTGATATTCCAACAAGTTTTGATCAATTAACTATTGAAACATCTGGGCCAGAAGTTGTTTGTGGAACACATGAAATTAACCCTGATGGTTCTGTATATCTAACTAATTGTACTGTTGGTGGTACAGCAGTTAATTATGTATATGGTAAAACAAGTACACCATCATCTGGTTCATAAGTCCTTATTAAGGACTTTTTTAATTCCAAAAATTGAAGCAAAATCAGTTTACAAAAAATTAGTAATGTGCTATAATTTATTTAGAACTGGAAGATAAGATTTAATCCTGATAAAAAACCTACTAATCGATTTAAAAGGGAATCTAATTTATACTTGGTGTAGAAAACTTAAATATTTCTTTGAGGATCCTAAAAAGTATAATGTGATGCCCACCTGGGAGACTAGGTTTTATTCGATTTGGGATGTCTGTCTTCTGGTTTTTATTATGGAGGTTTATATGTTGTTAGATGAAACTTATGTTGTATTTGATTTAGAAACTACTGGTTTATATGCTGATAAAGGAGATTCTATTATTGAAATTGGTGCGGTAAAAATGTGTAGGGGAAAGATTATTGATTCGTTTGATGTATTAGTAAATCCTGGAATAAAAGTTAGTGATGAGATTATATCAATAACTGGTATTACTAATGAGATGTTAGAAGGAAAAGGTAACGAAGAGGATACTGTAAAAAACTTTATTAACTGGGTAGGAGATTTACCTATGGTTGCGCATAATGCAAAATTTGATATATCATTTATTAATAGTGCTTATCGTAAATATAATTTAGGAGTATTAAATAATACTCTAATTGATACATTAGGATTATCTAGATATTTAGAATCTAATGAGAGATATCATAATCTTGCTACACTAGTTATTCGTTATAATATTGATTGGGATGAAGAAAAACATCATAGAGCGAACTATGATGCTGAAGGTACTGCATTAATATTTTATAAGATGTTAAATAAATTAAAAAACAATAATATAAATACAATGGAAGATTTGAAAAGATATCGTACTATTATACTTAAATATAATAATAAAAAGGCTTTAGATAACTAGAGCCTTTATTTGTCATACTGGGGCGGATATAGGGATTCGAACCCTAGCATAATGGAACCACAATCCACCGTGTTAACCCCTTCACCATATCCGCCATGTCGTTTGACAATATAAAATATACCATAAAATATATTTTCTGTCAATTTATTTTTGAAAAAAACTTGTGATAATGATTAATTGTGTGTTAAAATAAGCATGTCACAGTTGGGGGGATAATATGGCAGAAAAGAAAGCGAATGCTACTAAAAGCACTAAGAATGCTAAGACTGTAAAGAAAACTAAAGATAAAGTAGTTAAAAGTATTGATATTAATAAAGATGAGATTGTTCTTGATATTAAGGAAGAATTGAAAAGTAAGATAAAGACACAAATTACTAAAGAGATGATTGATGATATTAAAAATGATATTAGTACTTTAGTAAAAGAAGATGTTAGAACTGATTTAAAAAGAGAAATTGATAAAGAGATTAGAAATAGTAGTAAGAGGGTGCTTTGGGGTAGACGTGGTAAAATATTTAGAAGAGATATTATTATAATTATTCTACTTGCTATAATAGGGTACTTATTATATTATATGTATAATCATAATTATGTTAGTTTTAGTATTAATAGTAATATGAATAATGTTGCGATTACTAATGAGAAGAAAGTAGTAAATAATAAGGAAGATTTTAGCTATTTACTTGATATGGTTAATGTAAAACTTCCACTAGACAATAATAATGCCTTATATTTATATACAGGTAATTATAAAGAGGTTAATATTAACGATTCTATAAAACTTACTATGGCTTATAACCTATTATTAACCGATTCATTCACACCTGATGATATAAGGAATGCGTATGTTAAACTATTTGGTACTGATAAGAATTTTAAAAATGTATCATTTGATTACGAGTGTAAAAAATTTAAGTATGATGATACTAGTAATACTTATAGTTTAATTAATGATGAATGCATTAATACATCTAATAAAGAAATAATAGAAAAGATTATTAATGTTTCTAATAAAAAAGATAAAGTAGTTATTACTACAGTAATGGGAATATATGATACCAGTAATAAATCTTTATATAACTATAAAAATATATATACTCCAATTGCAGTTGATTTAAATAATAACTTTAATATTCAAGATTATCAAAATAAACTAGATACATATAAATATACATTTATTAAAGATAATGAAGAATATCATTTTGATAGTATAAGCAATTAAATATCTAAATTTAGATATTTTTTTGTACATATTATGTCAAGTATAAGAAAAAACTATTTACAAAAAAAAGAAAATAGTATACAATGATGGTACAAAGTGGATGATAGTGGGGGAAAGTGGTGATGATATGTTTATAGGACAGTATAATCACACAATAGATGATAAAGGTAGAATTATAATACCTTCTAAACTTCGTAATGATTTAGGTAATAATTTTATTGTTACTCGTGGGTTAGATGGATGTTTATTTATATATTCTAATATTGAGTGGGAGAGTATTATAAATAAGTATAAAAATTTACCTGACACTAAGGAGAAAAGAAATTTCTTGCGTGTATTATTATCGGGAGCGTCTATTTGTGAATACGATAAGCAAGGTAGAATAAATATTCCATCATCATTAATTGATTATGCTAAACTTTCTCGTGAATGTATTATCGTTGGCGTTTTTGATAGGTTAGAGATATGGTCTAAAGAATCGTGGGATAAATTTATTGAAACTAATTCTGATAATTTATCTGATATAGCTGATAGTTTATTTAAATCTGATTAGGGGGATATATGCATAAAAGTGTATTACTTAAGGAATGTTTAGAGTATTTAAACATTAAAGATAATAGTATTATAGTTGATTGTACATTGGGGTATGGTGGACATAGTAGTGAAGTATTAAAAAGAATACCTAATGGTCATTTGTACTCTTTTGATCAAGATAATGAAGCAATTGATTATAGTAAAAAAAGATTATCTAATATAGCTAATAATTATACTATAATAAATAGTAATTTTGTTAATATAAAAAAAGAACTGGAGTCTTTAAGTGTTAGTAAAGTAGATGGTATCTTATATGATTTAGGAGTATCAAGTCCTCAACTTGACGAAGATTATCGTGGCTTTAGTTTTCATAAAGATGCTAAATTAGATATGCGTATGGATAGAAATCAGAAGTTAAACGCCTACAATGTAGTTAATGAATATAGTGAGGATAAACTTACAAGTATACTATATAATTATGGAGAAGAAAAGTTTGCGAAAAGTATATCTAAGGCGATAGTTAAATCTAGACCAATAAATACCACTTTGGAACTTGTTGAAGTAATTAAGAGTGCAGTACCAATGAAATATAAGAAGGATCATCATCCTGCTAGAAAGACATTTCAAGCAATTAGAATTGAAGTAAATAATGAACTTGAAGTTTTTAAAAAGAGCTTGCAAGATGCATTAGAATTAATTAATGTTGGTGGTAGAATATGTGTAATTACATTTCATTCTTTAGAAGATAAGATATGTAAAGAGATATTTAAAAGTGTAAGTTCCATAAAACCAGAGTTAAAAAGTTTACCTATAATTCCTAAGGAATTTGAACCTAAGTATAAGGTTGTAAAAGTAATAAGTGCGAGTAGTGATGAGGTTAATGAGAATAATAGGGCACGTAGTGCGAAATTACGCGTGCTAGAAAGAATTGGTTGATATGAAAAAGAAAAAAAAGAAGGTTGCAAAATTTACAAAAGGAGAAAAACTATTATATGCTCTTGCAATAATATGTTTATGTTCTACTTTTGTACTAAAAATATTTGTGAGTGCTAGTACCAGTGATTTGAAAATTCAAATAGAAAAGGTTAATGCGAAAATCGAAAAACAAAAAAGTACTAATGAAAGTTTAACTATGCAAGTAAATGAATTAACTTCTTATGAAAATATGGATTCAATTTTAAAAGAAATGGGACTTGCATATAATAATGAAAACATCATAATAATTAATAAGTAAAAAAGCAATAATTTTATTTTAAATTATGCTTTTATTTTTTTCTTAATCTATAAAAATTAAATGATGGTTTATTAAATAACCTAAAGTTAGTATCTTTATTACCTAAACCATTAGATATATAGATATTAGTATTTTTCTTTATATAATGTGTATTACCATACAAGTAATTATTACTAGGAAGAATTATTCCTCCAATTAAAGGAAGTCTAACTACACCCCCTAAATTATGTCCGGCAAGTATTAAATTAAATTTATCATAATCAAATTTTTCTATTTTATTAGGTTCATGCATTAGTAGAATACTAAATACATTATTGTTATCCAAGTATTCTAGTGTGGATTTTAATTTTTCTAAGATATTTTCTTTATTCTTAGATGTGGAAATCCCTGCAATTAATATTGGTGTTTTATCTTTGTAAATTAAATTATAAGTATCATTTAGATTTATAAAACCACTATTATTAAGCAAGTTAGTTATATCATCATTCTTATAATCGTTATCGCCAGTTATATAATATTTATCAATATTTGCATTTATCTTAGATAATAGATTTTGTAACTTATTATCTATTTTAGTATCTTTATAAAGTAGGTCTCCAGTAAATACTACAATATCTGGTTTAATTAGATTAATTCTATTTACTATGCTTTTCAGCTCTTTATAATCAACATTATTTCCATAATATATATCACTAATATGAACTATCTTAAGACCATTATAATTATCAGGAATATTTTCATAAAGTGGTATTTCATTTACTTTAAATCCACGACTATTTATAAAAAATCCATATACTAGTATTAAAGTAATAAGTATAATTATAGTAATTAATATTTTTACCCAGAGTCTTAATCTCTTCTTCATACTCTCACCATTTTAATTCTATCATGAAACATGAGAAAAGACAATTTATCCTTGAAAAAATAAAGCAATTAATATATAATTGTTTTAAGGTTGGTGCGTATGAATAATAAAGGTTTTGCAATATCAACAATGATGTATATGATATTAATACTAGGACTTACTATAGTAGCAATAGTAATTGCAATGTTTAATACTAGAGGAAATATTTTAAGCAAGTTAAAAAGTGATGTCCAAGATGAGATTAATGATACTGAGGATAATGATTATATTTGTGTAGGCATTAATGCATCTGGTAGTTATGCTGTAGGGGATAAATATAATTGTAGTGTATCTAATACAGAAGAATATGATTTTTATGTAATATCTAGTGATACTAATAATGTTAATTTAATTATGAGTGAGAGTTTAACTTTTGATAAAGGTAACTATGGAAATGCAGATGATGCAGTAACTGATTCAAAAGTAGCTTATATTACTAATACTGATTATAGTGTAACTAATGAATATAAACCTACAACTGCATTAAAAGTATTAAAAAAAATTACTGATAACTGGTTTTATATAGATTCAAGATCTGATACTACGGATTCTATAGATTATACAGGTTATAAAGCAAGACTATTAAGCTATAGTGATATTACTAATGCTAATAAAGAATATATTGCGGATACATTAACTAGTACAATATACCAAGATAATATTATATATAGTGTTTTAAGTAACGAAGTTAATCAAGAAAAATTAGTAACAGATGAGTTTAAGATTGTACCAGTTATTACAATAAGAAAAACAAAACTTAAAAATTAATGCTTGCAATTATCAATAAAACATTATATAATATGATTCATAAAAAACAAAGAACTTGAGGAGTATATTATAATTAATTTAAAGAGAGTTAGTGGTTGGTGGAAACTAATAATTATTATAATAGAAGGTAGCAAGGGAGTTTATTATCTGAATAATTAGGATAGTACGTAAATATGCGTTAAATATAGAGGTATTATAAAGTTTATAATACAAATTAAGGTGGTACCACGAGCAATTCGTCCTTTATGGAGGGTTGCTTTTTTTTGGAGGAGTTAATTTATGGAATATAGAAATAATAAAACTTACAAATTGAATAATTATTTAAATAGAATTGATAAGCAAATTTATAATAGAATAAATGTTGAAGAAAATATTAAAAAGCTAGAGAAATTATTAGGACAGCCATATAAAATAATACAAATAAAGATGATATTATTTAGAGCATACTTAGAAGATGGAAGGATTGAAGAAGCTTTAAATTTAAAGAAAAATATTTACGATATTACTAAAGACCCACAAGAATTATTTGATATAATTAAACTATATTTAAATATAGGAGATTTAGAATTAGCAAAAAAATATATTGATGATTGTCCTTTTTCAAATGAAAAAATTAGTGCTGAAGCTTTTTATTACAAAAGAATTGGTGAATATGATAAAGCTATTGAATTATATGGAAAGCTTAGACATACTGGTCTAGAAAACGAAATGTATATAGAACTTTCCAATGTTTATCTTTTAATGGGTGATGTTAAGAGTGCCAGTAGGTGTTACCAAAAACTTTTAAATACTAATTTAAAATATGAAGCATTAGTTAGACTTATTGGAATAGCTTTAACAGAAAATGATTCTAATGTTGAAAACCTATTTAATCGTTTTAATATAGACACTCATGCGCATAGAGGTGATTTAGTTCATATTAAAAGATGTTTATCTTATTATAAATACATAAAAGGAGAGCTAACGAAAAATAATATAGAGGGCTATTTAGAAAAGCAATTATTTAATTATAGTAAAGAAGAAGCGATAAAGCATATTATTGCAAGGCATCAACGTAAAGGTAATTTATATAGATTTAATCAAGAAATAAATTTATATGATGTGTATGACTATTGTAAAGAGCATCTAGATATACTAGTACTTCATGATAAAAGTGATAAATACTTAGTAAAAATGCCATATGATATAGGTTATTTAATGAATTATAAAACTGATTTGCTAGAAGTGGTAACAATTGGTAATACAGATAAAATACTTACTATATATCCTATTGCTAGAAAAGGTGTTTATAACTATGATAAATTAATTGAAAGAAATTTAGGAGGCGCTAAAATATATGAAAAGAAATAGTAAAATAATTGAGTTTTATATGTTTGCTAACCGTCTTAAAACAACTATTAGAAAAGGTTGGATAGAAATTGGTATTGATAAAGATAGACTTGAGAGCGTTGCAGAACATGTTTACGGGACACTGATAATAGCTATTGGAATAAATAGTGAATATAGTCTAAATCTTGATATGTATAAAGTATTAAAGATGCTTGCTCTACATGAAACAGAAGAGATTTTAATGACTGATTACACTATAAGAGATAATATTACGGCACATGAAAAGATTGAAGAAGGAAAGTTATGTGTTGAAAAGGTAGTCAAAGGATTGAATGAGGAAGAAGATTTAAAAGCATTATTATTAGAATTTAGTACTAGAAAAAGTAAAGAAGCGATGTTTGCTCACTTAGTTGATAAAATAGAGTGTGACTTTCAAGCAAAGTTATATGACCTTGAAGGTGTAATGGATTATAATAAGGCTCGCGAAGATTTAGGATATTACGGAAATAGAGCTGATGAAATTGATTCTAGATCAAAGACGGCTTCTGATTTTTGGATAGAATATGATAGACCAAGATATGATAATGATGATATTTTTAAAACACTAATTGAAGATATTAAAAATATTGATATTAAAGAATAAAAGAAAATTATGAATACAGATATTTAGAAAGGATGATATTATGTTAGATAAGAAATATAATCATGAGTTAGTAGAAGAAAATAAGTATGAGAAATGGATTAGTAAAGATTACTTCAAATGTGATGAAGAATCAGATAAGAGGGCTTACGCGATTGTTTTACCTCCACCAAACGTAACAGGTGTATTACATTTAGGTCATGCTTGGGATGTAACACTTCAAGATATTATTATTCGTTATAAAAAAATGGAGGGATATGATACATTATGGCTTCCAGGTATGGATCATGCGGCTATTGCAACTGAGGCTAAAGTTGTTAAAAGGTTAAAAGATAAAGGTATTGATAAATACGAATATGGAAGAGATAAGTTTTTGAGTGCTTGTTGGGACTGGACTAAGGAGCACGGAGATGTAATTAGAAAGCAGTGGGCTAAACTTGGTATTGCCCTAGATTATTCGAAAGAAAGATTTACTCTAGATGAAGGATTATCTAATGCAGTAAAAAAAGTATTCGTTGATTATTATAATGAAGGATTAATATATCGTGGAGAAAAAATTATTAACTGGGATCCAGCTGCGCAGACTGCTTTATCTAATGAAGAAGTAATATATAAAGAAGAAAAGAGTGCTTTTTATCATATTAAATATGTGTTAGAAGGAACTGATAAATATATCGATGTTGCGACTACTCGTCCGGAAACATTATTTGGAGATACTGCAGTTGCCGTAAACGAAGAAGATGAAAGATATAAAGACTTTGTTGGAAAAAATGTTATACTTCCAATAGTAAATAAACCAATTCCCGTTATTACTGATGAACATGCTGATATGACTAAAGGAACTGGGGCAGTAAAGATTACTCCTGCTCATGACCCTAACGACTTTGAGGTAGGAAATCGTCATAACTTAGAACGTATTGTTGTTATGAATGATGATGCAACTATGAATAGTAATGCGGGAAAATATGAAGGTATGACTCGTGAAGAGTGTAGAGAAGAAGTTCTAAAAGAACTAGAATCTTTAGGATTACTTATCAAAGTAGAACCAATAGTGCATGAAGTAGGACACTCAGAACGTACTGGGGTAATGGTTGAACCAATGATAAAAAAACAATGGTTTGTTAAAATGAGACCACTTGCTGATACAGTATTAGCAACACAAAAAGATGGTACTAGAAAAGTAAATTTTGTACCTACAAGATATGAAAAAACAATGAATCACTGGATGGAGATTACATATGATTGGTGTATATCCCGTCAACTTTGGTGGGGACATAGAATTCCTGCTTGGTATAAAGGTGATGAGGTTTATGTAGGAATAGAAGCACCAAAAGAAGATGGTTGGGTACAAGATGAAGATGTACTTGATACTTGGTTTTCATCAGCTTTATGGCCATTTGCTACATTGGGGTGGCCAGAAAATACAAAGCTTTTAGAAAAATATTATCCAAATAATTGTTTAGTAACAGGTTATGATATTATACCTTTCTGGGTAAACAGAATGACTTTTCAAGGAGAAAAACTACTTGGTAAAAGACCGTTTAAAGATTGCCTAATTCATGGACTTATTAGAGATAAACAGGGTAGAAAGTTTAGTAAATCTCTAGGAAATGGAATAGATCCATTTGATATGGTAAAACTATATGGAGCAGATGCTTTAAGATATTATTTAGCAACTGATGTAGCGCCTGGTACTGATATGCGTTTTGATGAAGAAAAGATTAAATCTACTTGGAATTTTATTAATAAAATATGGAATGCGTCTAGATTTGTATTATCTAATATTGAAGATTTAAAAGAAATCGATTTAAGTAATTTAAAACCAGAAGATAAATGGGTATTAACAAAGTATGAAAAGTGTATTCATGAAACTAAAAAGTTTATGGATAAGTATCAATTTAATAATGCTGGCGCTACTATCTACGATTTTGCATGGAGTGTATTCTGTGATAATTATATTGAAATGGCAAAATATTCAATAGATACTATAAGTACAAAATCAACACTTTGCTTTATACTTACTGGAATACTAAAAATGTTACAACCATTTATGCCTTACGTTACAGATGAAATATATTCAATGTTACCAATAAAAGAAGCAGATGACATAATGATTTCAACATATCCAAAACATAATAAAAAGTATATATTTGAGATGGAAGAAAAAGCAGTTGATGATCAAGTAGAATTTATTAAGAGCTTTAGAAATATAAAAGCAGAAAATAATATTACTAAAGATATGAAAGTAATGTTTGATACCGAAGATGATAATGAATTAATTGTAAATATGCTTAAAATTAAAGATAATATAGTTAAGAAACCATTAGGTATGAAAGCATACAAAGTATTTTCAAGAAGAGTAAAAGCACAAATATTCTTTGAAAAAATTGAAACAGAAGCTGATAAGAAACTAAAAGAAGTACAAATTAATACATTGAAAACTTCAATTGCAAGAAGAGAAAAATTATTATCTAATGAAAATTATGTGAATAAAGCACCAAAAAATATAGTTGATGCTGATAGAATTAAGCTAGAAGAAGAGAAGAAAAAACTAGAAGAATTACTCAAATAGTTAAAAGGTTAATGAGAATTAACTTTTTTTCTTAGAAATATTAAAAATTTATTGCAATTACTGATTAGATATGATAATATTAAATTGTAAGCAAGGTAGCTTACTTAGATAGGGAGGTATTTATAATGACTAAAACAGATTTAGTAAATTATGTAGCTGAAGAAGCTGGACTTTCAAAAACTGATGCTACTCGTGCTTTAGATGCAGTTATGAGTGGAATTACAAAAGGGTTAAAAGAAGATAAGAAAGTTACATTAACTGGTTTCTGTACATTTACTGCAAAAGATAAACCTGCTTCAACTGGACGTAACCCAAGAACTGGTGAACCAGTTACAATCGCAGCAAGAACTGCAGTAAGCGTAAAAATCGGTTCAAAGTTAAAAGAAGCTTTAAACTAAACTTTAGATTTTCTAAAGTTTTTGTTTGCAAAAATATTATATATAAAAAAATGAATATTTAATGAAAAGTCTTGCTTATAAATTATTTTTTTGTTACATTATAGTTGAGGTGTTAGATTGAATAAGGTAACAAATAATATAACTGATGTATTAAAAATA
>CAMJTE010000011.1 GCA_946408655.1 uncultured Caryophanales bacterium
TCGTAATGTCAATGGTTTATACACAAAAAGTATCAATTTCCTATTATATAAAAAAGAAAACATTTCTAGTTTTCTACTTTATTTGTGATGTATTTTAGCTTCAGTATTATAAACCCTAATATCAGATTTACCATTATTTTATCATTATATATAACAGTATTAGTCTCTTTTATAACATCATCATGAATTTTACCTTATTCATAGCCAAATATGACTACGCAAAATGGTACTCTAATAATTGTTTTTTAAGATAATCATTTATTATTTTACTTACAACATTAATTATAATTTCGACTAATTATACAAAATATTTATTAACATAATATTTGCTTCCTTAATTATTCAATACTGACTTGATTCTCCTAATTAATAATACTATCTATATAATTATCATTTTATAGTATTTGAATTATCCTTAAACAGATTCCCATAAACATCTTCAAAAGATATATTAATCATCCCCTCTTCAATATTTCCACCAAACATATTACCTAGTAAACTTAATCCGTTCCCGTTTTCAACATCATCCTTTATAATATCAAACCATCTATCTGTTGCCTCAAGTATTTCCTTGCCAACTTCAGGCATATCTCTTAACATATTTGACAGAAAATATTTATCACAATTTGCAAACATTCCAGGTTTAATCTGTCTTTTTATTATCCCATCATATGATTCTTTATCAATTCTTTTCTGAAGAAGTGTTGCGAACACTTTCATAAAGAATATATGAGTAATCGCTTGTCTTATATGTTCATCTGTATCTAATTTTATCTCCACATAATCATCATAAGTATACATCATCTTTTTTTCTAATATTCTTTTTTTCTCTTCACTTTTAAGTATTTGTTTAATACAAAACTTTTCTAAAGAAGTTAAATTATTAGGATTATTATAATAATCATCAACTTTCGCTAATTCAAATTCAGGAATTTCCTTACAATTATTCATAAATAATTTATATGCATATGTAATTGATTGAAAAGAATTACCACATTTAAGTAGTTCTTGAAAATAGCCCTTATTACCATATCTAAATACAACTTCTAAAACATACAATGCATAAGGACTTAATAATCTAGGATCATTATCATATCTACATTCTAATTTTTTTCTTAATGTAACATCATTTTTACATAATGACATAATTAAACCAATTTCTTTTTCTTCTTCTTTATTAAACATAAATTCTCCCATAATATTTTTATTACGCCAAAAAGCAAACTATCGTTTTAGCTTGCCCTTTGATCCTTTTAATCCATTAAAGTTGCTTAGAATATTAGTATCAAATGAATATGTTTTCTTATGTTTTTCTTTATAATCTTTAATTGCTATATTAATCATATCACTAAGTAATTCTTTATATCCTTTACCTACTGGTTCCCAAAGATAAAATGCAAGTGAGCCTGGAATAGTATTTGGTTCATTAATATAAACATCCTTTGTTTTACCATCTATTAAGAAATCTATTCTACATACTCCACTTAAATTAAGTGCTTTAAATGCACGTGTAGATATATCTTTAATTTTCTCTTCAACTTTTTTATCAATTCTGGCAGGAATTATACGACTAGTAGAAGCCATACCTTTAGATGAATTCATTCTACCTTTTAATTTACCTTTAGAACCACCTATATATTTATCGGCATATGTTAAAAGTTCATTATCACTTAATACTTCTTCAAGTGCACTACATTCTTGATGTTTATAATTACCAAGCACACTACAATTTACTTCTACTAAATTAGAAACTGCTTTTTCAACTACTATCTTATTATCATATTTAATAGCTTCTTTAATTGCATCTTTAATATCACTATCATTTTTTACATATGTAATACCAACACTACTACCTAATGTAGCTGGCTTAACAACTACTGGATATTTTAACTTACTTATTTTATCTAATATTGAACTATTATTTTCTTCATACTCATAATCATAAAACCATGTATAAGGCACAACAGGAATATCATTAGACTCAAATACTTGTTTCATTAATACTTTATCTTGTCCAAGAGCTGCACCTAATACATGACTTCCTACATAAGGAATACCTGTACTTTCCAAATATCCTTGAATAGAACCATCTTCTACATTATTACCATGAACTATTGGAAAAGCAATATCAATATCAGTTACATCCTTTCTAAACATTCCTTTAGTAGACTGTAAATAATACTTATCACCTTTTTTAGTTAATACGACTTCTTTAGCATACCTCTTTAAGTCATCAAAGTTCTTATATACATCCATATCTCTTAACATCGCACCTGTATACCAAATACGTTCTTTACTTATGTATATCGGAATAATATCATATCTTTCTTCATCAATAGATTCCATTGCTTGTACAGCACTAATAACACTTACCTCGTGTTCAACACTCTCTCCTCCAAAAATTACACCTAATTTAATCTTCATAAATTCCTCCTATTCGTTAAATAAATCTGGCAAGTCATTTTCTAATAATATATAAGATTTTTTAGTCGCTAACTTATTCATTATTGGAAATGCTTCCTTTACATCATTAATTACATAAATATTATCTTTTTTATATTTTGATTTAATTAGTCCATCATATATTGGTTTAGTTTGGTTTTTACCAACTAATATTACATAATCCGCAACTTCACTAATATATGTACCAAAGTTATAGTTTGCTTCATATTGTTTTTCGCCTAGCTCTATCATACCCGGAGTAACTACTATCTTTATTCCGTCCATAAGTCCAAGCACATCAAGAGCCATCTTAGAACCTACTGGATTAGAGTTATATGCATCATCTATTATATAGTTAGTACCATAAGGTTTAAGCTCTAATCTATGTTCAATAGTTTTAACTTGCGCAACTCCTCTTTTTAAATCATCAATGCTCATACCAAGTTCATGACCTAATAGTATAGCAGCAAGTATATTGTAAACATTATGCCTACCTAATAATTTAGTTTGAAAAGTATATTTTTTCTTATCACCTTTAAATATACAATCAAATGTAGTTCCTTCACCTGATAGCTTAATATTAGTAGCTTTTAAGTCTACATCATCACTATCTATTCCTATCCAAAGCACCTTACAATCATTTTTAAGTTTGTAACTTCTTTGATAAGGATCATCTCCGTTTAGAATACCAATGCCGTCTACTGGCAATGATTCAATCAATTCAAACTTTCCTTTTTGAATATTCTCTCTTGATCCAAAGCTCTCTAAGTGAGCTTCTCCAATAGTAGTAAGTATTCCATACTTTGGTTTAACAAGCTTACAAGTAGTTGCAATCTCACCTACTTTAAATGCTCCCATTTCAGCTATAAATAAATCATTAAATTTATCTAAATATTGATTTATTGATCTAATAAGTCCATATGGTGTATTAAAGTTTTTAGGCGTAGCAAACGCATTAAATTTAACATTTAATATATCATTTAATATATTTTTACTACTAGTCTTACCATAACTTCCCGTAATTCCAATTACTGGTAAATTCATAGAAAACAATTTATTTTGAGCCATGTGTTTAAAATGTAGATATACACATTTTTCAACCGGTATATTTATTTTATTAACTAACCACATCATAAAATGATTTAAATATGTAATAGCACTTAATATTAAATAATATACAGTTATATTTTTATCATTAAATAATAAAATCATAACAAGTAGTATTATTAAATATAAAATCGATTCAGTTATAAACATTCTTTTAACTCTTGCAGTTATAACTAATGGTTTCTTTACTTGTTCTTTAATTCTTTTAAACTCAATTATTGTAAATATTGTAATTAAACTAAATAGAGCCATAGTAATATAATTACTTAATACTAAGCCAATTACTATTATAAATAAACCTAAATCTGGGCTTAAAAATACTTTTCTTAAATTATTCTTAACCCATAATAAGTATCTGTTAGATTCATCATAATAATTTTGTTGCAACATATGTATTGATTTTTTGCTTTTAATAATTGTTAAAAATACCAAAGGTATTAATGATAATAAAAAATATAACATAACTACTCTCCTTCTAAAAATATTCTAATAACTTTAATCACTTGTGGTAGCATTTCTAAGTATGCATAATGAGTACATCCTTCATAGATAACTAATCCTGAATCTTCTATTAAAGATTCTAACTCTTTTGCATCTTCTACTGGCACTGCCTCATCATTAGTTCCCCAAAATATAAATGTTGGACATTTAATCTTTTTAACATCTTCTCGTATATCTAAATTAACAGTTTCAACAAGTATTTTTCTCATCATTTCTGATGCATTCTTATAATCAGTAGAACCAATGTGTTTTTTAGCAAATCCTTCTAATTTATTTAATAATGGAACTTTCTTTAATGATTTTAATACTTTTGTCTTTAAAGGCATTTTTTCAATACCTTTTTTAAATGGACTAGCAAATAACACAAGCTTTTTTACTTTATATTTACTGGCATAGGCAAGAGATATTTTACCACCAAATGAATGCCCCATCATAATCGGATTTTTAACCCCAATACTATTTAAGAATTCGTGAACACATTCAACATAATCATAGATTGTCCAGACATTTTTAGGTTCACTTGATTCTCCATAACCTGGTAAATCTAAAATAACGATATGTCCCTTTAGCTTATCACCAACAGGCTTCATCATTTGGATATTTTGACCCCAGCCATGAAGTAAGACTATATCCTCTCCTTCTCCATACTCTATATAGTTTATATCAACATCTTTAATACGTTTTATCATCTTATCACTCTTTCTTATATAATATTATCATATTTCAACGCAAAAAAAAAGCAAGTTTAAAACTATTTTAACTAAACTTACTTTGTTTTTTTATTTTTTGACATAATTATGCACTATTTATTTATAAACTCATCCAATAATATAATTATTTCTTCTTTTGTCTTTGTCTTAAATATTTTTTGCTTTAATTCTTTTGTACCTGGAATACCTTTTAAATAATAAGCAATATGAGTACGCATCTCAAGTAATGCAACTTTCTCAGGTTT
Source organism: uncultured Caryophanales bacterium (assembly GCA_946408655.1). Lineage (GTDB taxonomy): Bacteria > Bacillota_I > Bacilli_A > RF39 > UBA660 > RUG12438. The sequence continues at coordinate 5,006 of CAMJTE010000011.1, forward strand.
TGTACTAATTAATAAATCCATATGTCTTTTTATCATATTAAATCTTTCTTTTATAGAAACTTCTTTTGGTAAAATACCTTTTTCTAAGTATTCTACACATTCTTTAATTAGCCAAGGATTACCTAATATACCACGACCTATCATTACTGCATCACAGCCTGTATAATCCATCATATATTTTGCATCATAGCACGACTTTATGTCACCATTTCCAATTACAGGTATAGACACATTTTCTTTTACTTTTTTTATTATATCTAAATCAACCTTGCCACTATAACCTTGCGCACGCGTTCTCGCGTGTACTGTAATTGCTTTAGCACCTGCTCGCTCTATTTCTTTAGCTATCTCTACTGCATTAATATGATTACTATCCCATCCACTTCTAATTTTAACTGTAACTGGAATCGATACGCTATCAACAACATTTTTTATGATTTCATATACTTTATCTGGATTTTTTAAAAGTGCACTACCTGCTTGAGCAGATACTGCAACCTTAGGTACAGGACATCCCATGTTAATATCAATAATGTCTGGCTTCATATGCTTTTCAATATATTGTGCAGCAATCACAAAAGAATCTACATCACTTCCAAATATTTGCTGTGAAATAGGTCTTTCAAACTCTGTCATATAAAGCATATCAATAGTCTTTTTATTACCATAAGTAATTGCTTTATCACTAACCATTTCTGCTACTATTAACCCAGCACCCATTTCTTTAATAATTGTTCTATAAGCACTATTACTAATTCCTGCCATAGGAGCCATTACTACATTATTCTTAACTTCTACATTTCCTATTTTAAACATATATCACCTATCTATGCTTGATATTATCTTTACTATAAGAACAACCATCATCATTTATCATTCTCTCATAATATCTAACTTTTTCTTTATTAATTCTTACATCTTTCTTAACTCCAAATAGATCTTTATTTAATAAATCTATTTTACTTTTTATATTATCACTAAAACTTTTATACTCCTTATCCATTTTATTAATATCTCTTAACTCTTGTTTATATTTTTTAATCTTAAAATATCTAATTAAAAACAGTATAACTTCTAAATAAATAATAGATACTAACATAATAATAAAATATATACTATACACTGTTAACAATCCAGATATTATCATTAAAAATATATTTACTTTATCAATAGGTCTAAAACGTTTTAATCTAATTATTTTAGAATTAATCAGTTTCTCATTTAACTTTAAAGTGTTATATAAGCTTAAAGAAGAATTATACTCTAAAAATAATTTATATTCGTCATGATTTCCTTTTTCAATCTTTTTATTTAAAGAGTTGATCTCACTATTTAACTTGCTAATTAAAGTAGTAATATTAATAATATCTACACTACTTTTACTGCTATTTTTTATATCAGTAGGCTTAGTATCATTCTCATTCTTAATACTAACTGTATTGTTTTCTAACTCTTTTTTTACCTCATTTATTACTTTCATAACAGTATCATCGCCATTATTTAAATCAGGGTGATACTTCTTAATTAACTTCTTTAATCGTCTCTTAACTCCACTATCATATACACAATTATATTTTAAATATTTATAAATCTCTTCTTTAGTCATATAACCACCAAAATTTATCGAATGTTAACACTGACATCTATAAGTTTTTTTGCTTGTGTGATATAATCAACTTTTACAGGTTCAAACTCTGAATAAGTTAAACTTGAACTTGCAGATAAAACGCTTTTTTTATACCCACCAGATACACCTAACATATATCCTCTTTTATTATAATTACTGATTTTAAATTTATATATATAAAATATCTCATCATTATATTCTAATGTATCAATAAACTCAATTTTATTAGGCTTTTTCCCTAATCTATTATGATAACTAATCCATCTAATCATTGTAGATAGCGCAATATCATCTTGTTTAACTCCTTCACTATCTAAATATTTTAATCCATTTACTTTACTTAATGCAGATGCTACTCTAGCTAATTCATCTTTATCATCTAAAAGATATCTTATTTCTTTCTTAGTTATATTCATATTATTAGCTATTTTATATTTTGTTATAAATAATTTGCAAAGAAAATTCAATTTATATTTGCTTAATTTACTAACTAATCTATTTATCTTTTTCTTATTCATATAACAGGCTAAGTCAATCAATATTTCTATTTCTCTACAAATTTCATCATCTATATCATAACCACATTCTAAATAATCAACTATTTCATCTAATTTTCTTGTAGTAGCACTAACTAAAATATCTAGTTCAGGCTTATCTAAGTATTTAAACTTAGGATCGTTAATTACAAGAATTAATGCCATACAGTTACAAATATCACCGTCAGTTTCAGCATAAACAGTAACTAATGTATGCTTGATCTCTTTAAATTTTTCAAGAGAAATTGGATATTTTTCTAATTGTGTTAAAAAAGGTAATTGTGTAAAAGTAAAATCGAGCAATAAAATACATAATAAAAAATTAAATCTATTCTTAGAACGATATAGTATATCTATAACATAAGGAAGTTTATTAACGTCCAATTCATCAAACCTTGCACCCAAGAAAATCATTGCAAAATCTTCAGGACTAATAACCAATTCTTTTTCAAATTTAATTAATTCTTTTTGTGAATAACAATTTAAATTGTTAATTTTATTCTTTAATGCTTCAAAATCCATAACTACTCCTTACTAACATAATTTAATACTTCATTAACAGTATTATCAAAATTATCAAAATCTACATCAAACCACTTAACAGGTAATTGATGATTAAAAAATGTATATTGTCTTTTAGCATAGTGTCTACTATTTTGTTTAATCTTATCCAGACATATCTCTAGATTACTACTTCCATCAAAGTATGGAAATAACTCTTTATATCCAATAGGAGTCATTACCGCTTTACTTCTAATATTAGTATCATATACTCTTTTAGCTTCTTCTAATAATCCAGATTTAACCATCACATCTACTCTTTTATTTATTCTATCATATAATGCACTTCTATCAGTAGTAAGACCAATAAATATTGTATCATATAAAATATTATTTGTCTTTTCTTTTTTACTATATAACTTATTAGTTGCTTCCATATAGTTTAATGCTCTAATAAGTCTTTTACGATTATTCTTATGTATATTATTATCTTTATCTAAGCTAACTACCTTATTATATAACTCATCATTACTTAACTCATCATAAGTATTATTATCATCATTAACAAACTCATAATTATATAAAGCAGACTTAATATATAAACCAGTACCTCCTACAAGTATTGGTGTCTTTCCTCTACTTAATATATCATCTATAGCATTTCTACAATCTAATTGATAATCATATATGGAATAATCATCTGTTATATTTTTTATATCAAACAAATGATGTGGAATACCTTCTTTTTCTTCTTCCGTTACTTTTGCCGTTGCAATATCTAAACCTTTATATATTTGAGTAGAATCTGCATTAATAATCTCGCCATTTATTTTTTTTGCTAATTCAACACTTAATTTAGTTTTACCTACACAAGTAGGGCCTAATATTACTATTACCATAAATCACCTTTTTTTACTATTTTTATTAACAAAATCAGATATATTATGCACTACTTTATCTATAAAGTCATCAGTTGTAATATCAATATTTAACATATTTAAAAATTCAAATAAACTAGTGCTCTCATACTTTTTTGTATTTATATTATCTGTAATATCAATAATACAATTAATATCAAAATCATAAAAAGCAAGCATTCCCCCCAATATATATCTATACCCATCACTTAAATACTTAGATTGTTCCATTACAATATCAACAGAATCTATATTTTCATCATCTTCCATACTTGCATTTACACATTCAGATTCAGTAATTTTAAATCTTTCTAATACATTATTACAATACCATTCAAAATTATCTTTATCAATCTTATAAAAATATTTACTAAATAAATCACTAGTTTTTTCATCAATACTTCCAATGTTATAGTAGGAAACCAATAAAGGATAACTATATATAAAATTATATAAATCATCAAGTAATAAGTCTACAGTTACATGAGGATTTATCTCTTCTTCTGGTATTTCTTTATCCATTAAATACTTAATAGCATATAATTCAAACTTTCTAGCTATAAACTCTTCTAATATATAACCAATATTAGTTTGTTTTTTGCCCTTAATATTAATATAGTGAGCAAATTCGTGCACCAACTTTATAACATCTTGATAATTATACTCTCTCATTATATTAATAAGTCCAATATTTTTATCATCTAAATTTAAAAAATAATTATCTTCTTCGCCATTAAAACTAAAATTTAATTCTCCATTATTCATAATTTTATCATATAATTTTAGATAATTTGGGTTAATAGATTCTATTATCTCTCTTGCAATATTATATACATCCATAAATGTTAAATCATTTGTAACTTGATAATATTCAGTATCTATATCCTGTAACTTATTATATAATTTCTCACTTAATAAAAATATTAAATTATAGTTTTCTAATAGAAATTTATCTTCTTCTTCCATATATTTAAATATCTCATTTAAATAACTGTTTAATTTCTGATAATCTTCTTTTTTCATATAACCTACTTTATAAACATACTATCGCCAAATGAAAAGAAACGATATTTATTTTTAATAGCCTCACTATAAGCATTCATTATTATTTCTTTAGAAGATAACGCACTTACTAGCATCAGTAAAGTTGATTTAGGAAGATGAAAATTTGTAATTAGTGCATCAACACCCTTAAATTTATATCCTGGATAGATAAATATATCAGTAAACCCACTACATTCTTTAAATTCTCCATATAGACTCATTATAGTCTCTAAAGTTCTAGTTGTAGTAGTCCCAACACTAATTATTCTCTTACCTTCTTTTTTAGCATTATTAAGTATATAAGCAGTATCTTTATCCATAGAATAAAACTCACTATGCATCTTATGCTTAGTTACATCTTCGACATTTACCGGCCTAAATGTACCTAGTCCAACATGAAGTGTAATAAAGACAATCTGAATTCCTTTTTCTCTAATTTTATTCATTAATTCTTTAGTAAAATGTAATCCCGCTGTTGGAGCAGCCGCACTACCAATATTTTTTGCATACACTGTTTGATATCTATCTTTATCTTTTAATTTTTTATGGATATACGGAGGAAGTGGCATCTCTCCTAATTCATCAAGTATCTCATATAGTATTCCAGTATAGATTAATTTAAATACTCTAATCCCTTCATCTCTAATCTCCATACATTCCGCTTTTAATTTATTACTAAAGTTAACAATAGTTCCAACTTTAATTCTTTTTGCAGGTTTAACTAAACATTGCCATATATCTTTTTTTTCTTCCTTTAACATAAGTATTTCAATTGCAGCATCAGTATTCTCTTTTACTCCATATAACCTTGCAGGAATTACTTTAGTATCATTCATTACAAGAATATCATTACTATCTAATTCATCTATAATTTCATTAAAATGAGTATGCTTTATATCCCCACTATCTTTATCTAATATCATTAATTTAGAATTATCACGCTTTTCTAGTGGAGATTGTGCGATTAGCTCTTCTGGTAGTTCATAATTAAAATCTTCCGTCTTCATCAAATCACCGCTCATATTTTAACATGTTTTGAAAAAAAAAGAAACTATTCTAAAGTTTCATTAAGTACTTTGCAGTTCTTACCATCTGATATGTATAACTTGCTTCATTATCATACCAAGCAACAACTTGCACTTGATATAAATTATCACTAATTTTAGTTACCATTGTTTGAGTCGCATCGAATAAAGAGCCATAAGTAATACCGATAATATCTGTTGATACAAGCATTTCTTCAGTATAACCAAATGATTCTGTAGCATGTTCTTTCATATAGTTATTAATACTATCTACAGTTACCTCTTCACCCTCAACTGTTGCAACAAGTATTGTAGTTGAACCTGTTGGCACCGGTACTCTTTGTGCAGAACCAATAAGTTTTCCTTTTAATTCAGGTATAACAAGTCCAATGGCTTTAGCAGCTCCAGTTGAGTTTGGAACAATATTTACTGCTCCAGCTCTAGCTCTTCTTAAATCACCTTTACGATGCGGTCCATCAAGTAACATCTGATCTCCTGTATATGCATGAACTGTTGTCATAATACCACTTTTAATAGGATATAACTTATTTAAATTATAAGCCATAGGTGCAAGACAATTAGTAGTACATGAAGCTGCTGAAATAATAGAATCACTAGAATCTAATGTATTCTCATTAACTCCATAAACAATAGTTTTTAAATTATCACCTGCTGGTGCAGATATTATTACTTTCTTTGCTCCTGCATTTATATGAGCTTGTGCCTTATCTTTACTAGTAAAGAATCCAGTACATTCAAACACAACATCAATATCAAGTTCACCCCATGGTAAATTATTAGGATCAGATTCTTTATAAATTTTAATCTCTTTACCATCAACTATAATAGAATTATCTGTACTTTCAATACTATGTCCTTCATATCTTTTTTGCGCCGAATCATACTTAAGTAGATGTGCAAGCATATCTGGACTAGTTAAATCATTAATAGCTACTATCTCATAATCACTATCCCCAAACATTTGTCTAAATGTTAATCTTCCTATTCTTCCAAAACCATTAATTGCAATTTTAATCATAATTTTCCTCTTTTCTATTTAAAACAACTTCCCCCAATAAATTCTCTTAATACTGAATTATTTGGTATATCATCACTAGGTATAGGTAAAAAATTATTTAAAAAGTTTATTAATCTTAAAGCCTCTGGATATTCACTATCACCTTCACTTATACTATAGAGTAAAGGTTCAGCATAAGTCTTTAAAACACCTATTTCATAAAGTAAACTAGAATTAATAGCAGCATCAACATTACTTTGATAAGGGTATATATTTTCAAGTTCTCCTTTTTGAATATCTGGCCACATATTAAGAGTTTCTAATGCACCCATTCCTCTAGTTTTAAAATCTCTAACTATTCTTCTTAACTTCCTAATATCACTTACATGTATTGGATTATGCGAATCAATATTAATACATGATAATGGGCTAATATATATCCTAAACTTATATTTACTATCAATATTTGTTACTAAAGAATCATTCAAAGCATGTATTCCTTCTACAACAATTATATCATTTTTATTTATTTTTGTTGTTTCTTTTCTATAGCTACTTACTCCTTTTTCAAAATCATAATATGGTAGATTAACTTCTTCTCCTTCTAATAACGCTTTAATCTGTTTTTCAAACAACCTAGTATTTACCGCTTTAATAGATTCAAAATCATAACTACCATCAGGTAATCTATGTCTTTTATCTAAATCAGTAAAGTAATCATCAAGTGAAATTGATATAGTATTATAACCTCTAGTTTTTAAAAATATACTTAATTTCTTTGCACTTGTTGTCTTACCACTCGATGAAGGCCCAGCAAGTAATATCAATCTACTTTTTTTATTAATTATTGTATCAGCTAAATTCATAAGTTGCCTATCATAATAAGCTTCACTCATTAATATTATGTCCTGAACTTTACCAAGTGATACTCTATTATTTAATTCAGATGCATTTTTAATACCTATATAATTACTAAAATTAACTGCTTCATAAAATATCTCTTGTAACTTATTGTGTTTAATTTCATCACTTAATTTATCTGGATGATATATAGTTGGTAGTTTTAATATATAACCATCATCTAGTTTACATGTATCAAACAAGTTTATTTGACTAGTTGAATAAGCAAGTTTACCATAAAAATAATCATAAATATTATCAATTCTATATAAATTAATATAAGTATTACTGATATATTTTAATATATTTGCCTTATCATACATTTTTTTCTTTTTGAAAAAACTAATAGCTTCTAATCTTGAAACAGTTAGGTGTGTAAATAAAAAGTCTTCATCTACAATATTTTGAAATTCCTCATTTATACGTTTTGATGAATCTTTATCATCTCTAACTCCTTCTATTTTAAAGAAAATACCTTTATCTTGTGAATGAATAACAACAACTCTTGCACGTGCACCAAACACTTTCTTTACAGCTAAAAGAAGTATAAATCTTGCAGACTTAGAGTAAACCTTGTTTCCATATTCGTCTCTTTTTGTAAAAAAACATATTTCTGAGTCTTTTGTAATTGTATTACTTAAATCAAGAAAATCCTCGTTTACTTTAACTCCTAATATTTCATCTGGGTAATCTTTTACGAAGAATGTAGATATTTCTTTAAATGTTGTACCTTCCTTAAATTCTAAACTCTTTCCATTACAGATAACTTTGTAATATTTCTCCATTTTATCCCTCTATTCTTTAACTCTATATAATTATTCTATCAAAATCATAAATATTTGTCACTAATTTTATTGAATAAAAAAAGAATTTGTTACTATTATAAGTATAGGAGGAGATTTAATGATACCAACAGTAATAGAAAAAGAACCATCTGGGATTCGTGCTTATGATATTTATTCAAGACTACTTAAAGATAGAATAATTATATTAAATGGTGAAATAGATGATAATTTAGCCAATACAGTTGTCGCACAACTTTTATATTTAGACTCACTTAATACTAATGATATTAGTTTATATATTAACTCCCCAGGGGGGTCAATTACAGCAGGTATGGCTATATACGATACTATGAACTTTGTAAAAAGTGATGTATCTACAATATGTATAGGAATGTGTGCATCAATGGCAGCTTTCTTACTTAGCAGTGGAAAAAAAGGGAAAAGATACACCTTACCTAATGGAGAAGTTATGATACATCAACCATTAGGTGGCGCACAAGGGCAAGCAACAGAAATTAAAATAGCAGCCGAAAGAATACTAAAACTAAAAGAAAAATTAAATAGAATATTATCAGAAAATACCAAACAAGACATAAAAAAAATCGAACAAGATACAGAGCGCGACCACTTCCTTGACGCAGACGAAGCATTAGAATATGGATTAATTGATAAGATATTATAAAACAGACCAAGAATTAGGTCTGTTTTATTATGGAAACAACTATAAATTATTAATATCGGCTAATGATAATTTTGTAGTTTTAATAATAACATCAATACTAATACCAGCATCCTTCAATTTTTTGCATATCAAGTTTTGCCTGATATTTTCCCTCAACTAGGCCCTCCGCGAGACCCTCAGTGCGCCCTTCTGCTCGTCCTTCTTTAAGCCCTTCTGCTCGCCCTTCTTCTCTTCCTTGCCTAGCGGCTTCTTTCTTTTTATTATCAAGTATTGTATTAAATATTATCTCTGCATCTTCATCTGGATCTCTAAACTGAACATCCCCTAACTGGCTATTCATATGTTTAACTTCTTTTTTAAATCTATCCATCATCTCATCTCCTGTACCCATAGTTTCAAACTCATTGGCATCAGCATCAAGTAAAGCCATTATGCCATGTGTTCTGTCCCCATTATATCACTCATATTTGATTTTGGATACATTATATTCATAAATAGTCAAATTATCAATATAATCTTCATGTCTATGAATCTCTTCTAAATGATATTCAGAAATCATTTCTAAATCTTTACCTTTTTTCTCATCAATATAAGTAAGATTTATTTGAATGAAATTCTTCATATCTGCATAACTTTCACCAACTGGAACTGATGATGAATACCTTTCAAATATATATAAGATGCATTACGTTTATGTAAATCCTCATCAGAATATGAATTAACTTCAATATTAATCTCCCCTTCATCAGGAGCAACCAATACATCTAATATTTTTCCTTTATCATATACATTACCATTAGGCAACTCACTAGCCTTAACCTCAAGTATTTCCACTTTTTTATTAATTGATTCCTCAATTAACCTTTTAAGCATATCGCGATTACTATCTTTTAAAAATATCCCTTTAAAAATAATATCGCTACGCCCTTTGTAAAATTTCTTTTTCATATAAACATCCTTCCTTTCCAAGATAAAATAAGATACTCTCTCTTATCCCTCTACTATTATTATTCAACAAAATTTTTAAATTTCCTTTTTTATTGAGCAAAAAAAATAGGAAAATTGTTATTTAATCAACTTTCCTAATATATTATTTAAGACAAAAAAAGAAAAACATAGGTTAGGCCTATGCTGTGATTGCAACTACTTTAACATCATATTTTCCATTTGGACTATCAACAGAAACGATATCTCCAATTTTTTTACCAAGTATTGCACGCGCAATTGGTGATTCATTAGAAATCTTATTATTGAATGGATCAGCTTCTTTAACTCCAACTATTGAGTATTCTTCAGTATCATCATCACCGACATATTCAATAGTAACACGAGTTCCAATTGATACTTCATTTGTATCAACATTTTCAATAACAACCGCATGTTCAATCATGGATTCTAATTCTTTAATACGAGCCTCAGTTTGTGCTTGTTCTTGCCTTGCTGCATCATATTCTGCATTCTCTGATAAATCACCTAAAGCACGAGCCTCTTTTAAAGCCTTAATAACTTCTGGTCTTTTAATTTGAATTAAATTTTCAAGTTCGCTTTTCATTTCTTCAAGCCCTGTAGTAGTTACATATATTTCTTTTGTATCTGTCATTTTATCACCTCAATTAAAATTTGTTTGTAATCATTTTTACAAACTTACAAAATAATACTACATTTAACCTTTTTTGTCAATTCTTTTTATACGCATCATGTCATCTTTTTCAAGTTTTTCATCTATATATATTTTTACAACCTGTAATGGATGATTAACTACTTCAATTAAGTTATTATCATCATCATATATTTTATCTAATTTTAATGTTATTATATCCTTTTTTGGGGAAAATATTTCTACAATATCTCCCTTTTTAAAATAGTTTCTTTCTTCGATAGTTGCAAGATGAGTATCAATATCATAATCAAGTACAACCCCTAAAAAATCTTGATTTGATGCTTCTATTCTACCATTATAATAACTACAAGAATTATCATAAATACCATTATAGAACTGACAAGTTGACTCTCTATTTGCACAATTATCAAGTGCTTTCTTATCTTCTATAGTATATACATTATCACAATTTTGTTTCATACAATTATCAATTACTTTTCTATAAATTGATATTACGGTTGCAAGATAATAACTAGAACGCATTCTACCTTCTATCTTAAATGATTTAATACCAATAGAAATCATATCTTTAATATATTCAATCATTGATAAATCTTTCGAACAAAATGTAAATGGTTTCTCCCCTTTTAATAGTTTTTTATTTTCATCTAATAAATCAAAATCCCATCTACATATTTGACTACATCCACCACGATTAGCATCTCTATTAGTTAATACATTAGACATAACACATCTACCGCTTATACCAGCACACATTGCCCCATGAACAAATGTTTCTATATCCATCTTTGTTTTATTTATAATATCTTTAATTGCTTCTCTATCACATTCACGAGCAAGTACTATTCTTTTTACGCCCTCATTTTTATAAAACTCAGCTGCTTTCCAGTTCATAGTCGATGCTTGAGTAGAAAGGTGTATTTCTATATTATATTTCTTTGCATACTTAAATATGCTAGGATCACTAATAATTAATGCATCTACACCTATCTCACTTAGTTTTTTTATGTTATCTTCTATTTTACTTAATTCATTATTATGAACAACTATATTAACTGTAACGTATATTTTTTTTCCAAGTTTATGAGCATAATCAACTGCCTCAATGATTTCTTCATATGTAAAGTTAGTGGCATTGGCACGTAAACTTAATTCCTTATAGCCAATATATACTGCATCTGCCCCGTATTTTAAAGCAATCTTTAGTCTTTCTAAATCTCCTGCTGGAGCTAATAACTCAACCATTATTTCACCTTACTTACTATTTCTTTATGCAAAAAACCATCATCAATGTTAGAAAACATGTCATCAATCTGTAAAGCAGATTTTTCTACATTTTCTATAGATATATTACCGATAATAGATAATAGTTTACTAAATTTTGTATTATCTATTAAAAATCCATTAATTACATAGTAATCTACATTCATATTATAGTAATCTCTTACACCATTAAATATGTTATTAGAATAAGCATAAGTATAATTAGCATCTATTATTGGATATACCTTACCTTCTTTTTTCATATAATGAACCTTACTATCATCTTTAATATTAAAGTATTTTAAGTAATTATCTACAATATGTCTCTTTGATGCAAACATAGAATTATACCCAAATAGATTAGCCATTAACTTTACATCTGTATTATTTACGATATCTTTTATCTCATTAATATTTAAATCACTAGATAGATAAGCATAATTAACACCTTTACTATACCAATAGTTTATTGTCTCATAATTAGTTACTAAATGTTCCTGTGCCCAAACTAAATCATAATTAAGTTTATCTTTATAGGTTACAAAAGCAACATCACTATAAAGTACACCTTTAATATTATAGTTATTTAATTCCAATAATATTCTTTCTAACTCATCTAATTCATTGTTTTCAATATTCTTATTTAATGATATAAATATTTCCTTATTAGGTATTAATTTAATAATGCTATCTATATCATCAATACTAACTGTATATCTTGCATTAACACTAAATTTATCAATACTAAGTATTACACCATCAAACAAGTTTATATTTTCTTTAATTTGTTCAATATTATCAGGCATAATTAGAATCATTTTACCACCTTCATATACTAAAAAGTCGTCCGAAGACGACTAAATATTATCATAATTATTTATCTTTGTCAATTACTAATCTAGTTTAAAAATTGATTATTAACCTTGCTACCAATATCAGTATCACAATCAACAGCACTATATTTATCAGATATATAATAACACTTACCATAACCATCAACGTAATACTCAGTATCTCCACAATTATTATTTATAAAGCAATTTAAGCATGCTCCAAGACTACCCTTCTCATCGTTATCGACAACCTGATCAACAACAAATTGAACAATTGATATTGAGAAGAATACCAATACTGCCGCAATTAATTTCTTTATTAATGAACTTTTTGCTTTCTTAATTTCATCTTCATTACTATTAGCGATAGCTTTTATAATTTGGACCATTCCCATTATAATTAGGATGATAGGTGTAAATGTTTTTAATATAACTATAAAATATGATACCAACCTGGGAACCATTTCTGGTATATCATGCGCATTTTCGTTTTTTTCATCAGAATCACCACATGATAAATAAACTAAGCCATTTGGACTACAAAACTCATATTTTTCATTCCACACACACCCAAAACTACCACCTTCTGATTTTCCTAATTTGCAACTATTTGGAGTATGAAATCCCGCACAACTTGTGGCATCAGACCTTCCAGTTACAGATGAGCCTCTTTTTATAATTGAATCAACTTCTGTCATATCCTTTGTTGATATTTTACCATCATGGTTAAGATCTCCTTTGGACTCAACTTTCTCTTTATCAGATTCACTTAATTGTTCATTTATATATTTTTTTATAAATTCTTTATCAGTTTCGTCAATTTTACCATCACCATTTATATCACCAGTTGAGGACATAAGAGAAGTTATCTCGGTAATATCTTTTGTAGTAATTTTACCATCACCATTTATATCACCTTTTTTTTCAACTTTCTCTTTATCAGCATCACTTAACTGTTCATTAATATACTTTTCCAAATACTCTTTATCAATTATATTAACCTTGCCATCGCCATCTATATCTCCTGTTACTGCAAATACATGCTTATTACAAACCAACACAGATAGAACAAATAGCATAAAAATAATTAAATATTTTCTCATATTAATCCTCCAAAATCTCTACAATGTCACCTGATTTAATCATATGAGCATTAGCATCATCTGTATCAAGATGAAGTTCAAAAAAAGAATTAGGAGCTGTTTTCAAATAAACATTAGTAATTATTCCACCCTTCTCACCTGGAAGTAGGACATTCACAATTTCTTTTCCTTCTAATTTATAATACTTCATTTGTTCTTCAGATAAATGAATATGACGAGTTGCGATTATACAACCATTAGTTGTAATCTCACCTTTTGGTCCTATAATAGTTATCTCTTCACTATCCATTAAATCTCCAGAATTTCTAATAGGTGGATTTAATCCTAATTTATAAGCATCAGTTTTAGATATTTCTACTTGTGTATAAATTCTTGTAGGCCCCAATACTCTAACATTATTAATTTCACTTTTATTTGTTTTTATAGTCAAAGTCTCATTACACTTAAACTGTCCAGGTTGAGTTAAATCAGCAGCTTTTGTAAGCTCATAACCAATACCAAATAATTTTTCTAAATCACTATGATTTAAGTGTATATGTCTATTTGATACTCCAACACTTATTTTCATCATCATCACCAACTACATTTTAACATATTTTATAATTATTTTCCATACAATTTAAATGAAAGGATGAATTTATGAATAATAACTATTATAAAGACTTTAACAATAATCCAGTTTATACAACTACTCAACCAAATTATCAAATGACTAAACCTTACTATCCAGAATATACTTATCAAGATAAAAAATTAGAAGATATACTTAAAATCAACAAAGGAAAAAAGGTATCAATATATACATCATTTAAGAATTCTAATGAATGGAAAGATAAAATATTTACAGGAATTATCGAAGATTCTTATATGGATTATATTGTATTAAGTGATCCTAAAACTGGCGTTTGGTACATAATTCCGTTTAAGTATATTGACTTTATAAAATCAGAAGAATGTATCAATAATAAACAAGAATACTATAAAACAAATATTTCATGCAATTAAATTTGACAAATTTATTGCTTTTTTTATCTTTATTAATTATAATGTTATTAGGGTGATGGTAATGACTAGTTTAATCATTATACTTTTATTAATAATAACTATTTCTGTATGCCTAGTTGTATTTGTAACTACTTATAATCATTTTCAAGACTATATTATTAGAATTAACGAAGCAGAAGAAAGCATTGATGCCGTACTTAGAAAAAGATTTGACCTACTTAATAAGTCTATTGGTATTATCAAAGCAAATACTAAAGAAGAGAATGTATTAGAAATAGTAAAAGATTTGAAAAGTAAAAAAATAACTAATTTTGAATTAGATAGAAAATTGTATGATGCAATTAATGAATTTAATGAATATAAGGAAAAATATGATAAGTTAAAAACAAATGAATCATATTTAAAAATAGATATTAATCTATTTGAATCAGAGTCAGAAATAGTTGCACTTAGAAAATACTATAACGATATTATTACAGACTATAATAAAATGGTTAAAAGTCTTCCTTCTAATTTAGTTGCATTAATTAGAGGATATAAAACTAAAGCATACTTCGATGGTAATGAAATAGGCGTAGAAGGAACTGATTTTAGTTTATAGAAAAAACTGCATAATGTGCAGTTTTAATTTTTAAGAGCAGTTATTGGAACTACATATACACCATCTGGGCGTTTATAAGCAGCCTCAGCCATTCCACATATAACACATAATACTGAAGGCGCTTTACCACCAGCTTTTTTTATTGAATTTTTAAGATTAACTAATTTATTTGCAGCATCATCTACTGCATTAACTCCAAGTTTTATTTCAAAAGCACACCACTCATCATCAGCAAGTTTAATTACTGAATCTATTTCTCTATCTAAATAATCTTGATAATGATAGCACTTGCCCTCAAAATAACTGGCATATACTTTTAAATCTCTTTCAACCATTGCTTCAAATAAAAATCCAAATGTATTTAAATCTGCAATTAATTTATCAACAGTAAGATTTAAAAGTGCGCAGGCAGTAGAAGGATCTGCAAAATGTCTTTTTTTTGCTTGTTTAACTCTAACCGAAGATCTAATATTCGTACTAAAAGGTTCATCATTATCTAAGAACAAAAAGTCTATCTAAAGCATCTAAACAAGAAGCAACAGTCTCAACATCAATATCTTCATTATCAATTTCACTAATATCTTTTTTCAATTTTGAATTAGTTACAGTTGTACCAGGATAAACGCATGAGTTTTTTCCTACAAATAAAAGGTTTAAGTTAAATAAGTATTAAAAATATATATTTTTTGAAATAAAATTTTAATTTTACTTAATCAAAAAAATTATTAATAATTCCATTTAACCATATATTTAAAGACTTTACGTAAAATTTAATCTCATGCGTTTATCCTGACAGTTGTACTCTCATTACGAGCTAACGATTTTAGTAATAAATTCATTTTGTGTTTATCCCTTTTAATCCCATCTAATCTAATCATCATCTATTATTAAATTTATATATTCTTTCATGACCTTTTTTACATCGTTAGAAGAATACTTTATATTACTTGGAAAACCACCTCTAATTACTAACTCAGCTAAAATTCTTAAATCAACATTTCCAATAGTCTTATCAATATCTTTTCCATCACATATATTTTTTAACGAAACTAAACCACTTGAATCTCCTGATTCATATAAAGACATAGGTCTTAAATGTATTTTTCCATATCTTCCAGCACCACTATGTGAAATTTCATCTCTTTTAGATGTTGATGAACCAGTTAATATATATTGTCCTTTTAATCCAGTAGCATCTACATCGTATCTGATTTCATCCCAAAGATTAGGAGCTTCTTGCCATTCATCTATAAGTCTTGGTTTTTCTCCTTCTAAAACAATCTAAGGTGATATTTTTGCAAGTTCTACATTATTAGATTTTTCACCAGTTTTAACATATAATAATGTCTCACTATTAGCATGACGCCTACCAACCAAAGTTTTTCCACAATACTTTGGGCCTTTAATACATACTGCACCAAATAATCTTAAATAATCATCTACTTGCCTATCAACAATTCTATCCAAGTAATTTTTTATTTCCATATTATCACCTCAAACCACTTTAATTATATAATAGTTTATTAAATAAGTCGATTTTCATACCGACGTTTTTTACCGTGACAATCCGATACCTTTTTAAATTTTATTCCGAAGCATTTATGTATTTAACTACTTTATTGTAGAGAATATCATTACCTGTAATATCAGCCCAAGATTTATTACCATAATCATAATGCCAGTATTCAGTTTCTAGATTAGTAAAGCCAGCCTTCGTCATACATTCATAGAGTATAATTCTATTTTTATGAATATTACTATTTTTATCTTTAAAATAATTAGTATATGTCTTTTCGCAAAATTCATCAAAACTAGAGCCCATATCAACATCTTTATCATCTTTTAAAAGTGTTATATCAATAGCTCCACCAGTTGTATGAGCAGGCGGATTATCTCTATCCGGTATAGCAACAAATTTACTAATAAAATTATCTTTATATTCCTTATTTAGATTTTCTATATGGAACTTTTTTTCTATCAATTTATAATACTTATTATATAGTTCTTCTTGTAACTTAAAAGGTCTATAAGCATCTAACACTTTAAAACTATATCCATCTGGCAAATAAATTGAGGCCTCCTTTAATCTTTCATACACATCTTTTTTTAGATAACACTTATCTATTGCATTTTTCATACCTAATTTTGGATACTGCATATCTATCTTTATTTTGTCTGTTTCTTTTACTTCAACTAAATCATAATCTAAAAGATTATACACAAGTATAACCTCCATCTATTGGTAATACTACCCCTGTAACATAACTAGCTTCTTTACTTGCAAGAAATATGGCACCAGCATTTAATTCTCCAGCTTTACCATATCTTTGCATAGGCACAGTATTTTTCATATATTCCTTAAAATCATCAGTATTAAGAACCTCTTTAGTAAGTTCTGTTTCAAAATAACCAGGACAAATAGCATTACAAGTAATATTATATTTAGCAAGCTCTGCTGCCACAGCTCTTGTAAAGTTTATAACTCCACCCTTAGCAGAATGATATGCAACTGTATCAATAGCAGTATTACCAACTAAACCATACATAGATGCAATATTAATTATTCTTCCATAGTTATTTTTTTTCATTATATTTGCAAAAGCACGAGTAACTTTAAATACACTAGTTAAATCGGTATTTAAAGTAAAATCCCACTCTTCATCTGTCATATTAAGTATACCTGCGTCTTTTGATGATCCAGCACAATTAACAATTATATCTACTTTACCAAATTCATTTTCTACTTTTTTTGCAGCGCTATTTACATCATCAGTATTCGTAACATCACACTTTATTGGCATTACTTTAACATTATAGTTTTCTAATTCTATCTTTAATTCTTCTAACAATTCAATTCTTCTTGCCATTATTACTAAATCTGCTCCTTGCTTAGCAAACCCTATACTCATCTGTCTACCGAGTCCACTAGATGCACCAGTAATAACTGCAACATTTCCCTTTAAATCAAACATTATTCCTCCTACTGATATACTTTATTGCATTAGTAGCTGCAATTGCACCATCACTTGTAGCGGTGACTAACTGGCGTAATGTTTTAACTCTAGAATCACCCGCCACAAATATACCATCTACATTAGTTTTACAATCTTCGCCCGCAATAATATATCCTTTATCATCTACATTAACTACTTTAGTAAAATTAGCATTCTCTGGCACTCTTCCGATCGCAATAAAAAATCCAGATATATCTATTTTCTTAATATCACCATTTTTATTAGTTACTTCTATACCATCTAGCTTTTTATCGCCTATTAACTTAGTAACATTACTATTATAAATAATTTCTAGGTTATCCTTATTACTCAAGTCTGCAATACTTATATCTTCTCCTCTAAAAGAATCTCTTCTATGAATTAAATATACTTTAGATGCAATATCTGATAGATATAAAGCATCTTCTATTGCAGTATTACCTCCTCCTACAACAGCAACATCTTTTCCTTTAAAGAATGAACCATCACAAGTCGCACAATATGAAACACCTTTACCTAACAATTCATCTTCTTTATCTAAACCAAGTTTTCTAATTCCGCATCCTGTTGCGATTATAATAGTCTTAGTCTCATAAGTATTACTCTTAGTAACTACTTTTTTTATATCTCCATCCATAATATTAATAGCCTTTTCAAACTTAATTTCTGCCCCTAACTCTATTGCTTGATTATAACAATTAGTTGCAAAATCATATCCATTAATATGTGGAGCAGCTGGATAATTTTCTATATCTAAAGTATTTATTATCTGTCCACCATAAGAACTAGCCTCTAACACAAGTACTTTTTTTCTCGCACGACGTGCATATATAGCAGCAGTTAACCCTGCAGGACCTGCACCTATAATAATAATATCCCACATACTAACCCTCAATTAATTTTTCTATCTCTTCTTTAGATTTAAACCCAATACTTCTTTCTAGTTCATTTCCATCTTTAAACTTAATTATGCAAGGTATAGATGATATACCATAAGACATAGCAAGATTTTCTGCTTCATCAACATTAATTGATACAACCTTTATATCATCATGACTTCCTGCAACACTAGCAAGTACTGGCCTTAACATTTTACAAGGTCCACACCAATTAGCATAAAAATCAACTAATACTATTTTTTCACTTTTCAATACTTCTTTTTCAAATTCATCTTCTCTAATTTCAATTATACTCATATTCTTCCTCCTCAATAATTTAACTTACTTATATATTATATACATTTTTAATAGAATTATTTATTTACTATTTTAACTAACTTTGCATGAAGTACCATTCTATAATCGTCATTATAACAACTAGATAAAGTAAGAATCTTATCACTAGTCGTAACATCTGTATTAAAATTATAAATACTTCTATTTTTAATCAAATTAATAAATTCTTGATATTCATTATTATTATTAAAATTTGTTTTTATATAATCATCAGTTTCTCTAACTTTATATATACTAAATACTTGCCACTTAGTACTATAGTAATCATTAGAGTATTTTATTATATAATTATCCGAATTTGTATACCACTCTTCCTTTACTACTTTTCTTAAAGATCCAAACATTGTATTATCTAATCTACCATGAGCATATAGAATAGTATTAGTATCAAAAGAATCATTTCGATTTCTATAATCCATAAATACCCAGCCGGCTTTATTTTCAGATTTATCAAAGGTATGATATAGATAATAAGAATTATTAGTGGTTTGAACTACTGGATAATTAATATTGGTATTATTTACTTTAATATATCCTACCGTATCACTATTAATCTTTTTTAAATCATTCAAATCTACATTGATTAATCCACTCTCATCATCTTCAATAATTTCAACATCAGAATTATCTTCAATTATTTCTAACATCTCTTTAGTTTTCTTATTATCCTCTAACCATTTAAAAATATTCTTTAATGATATAAACAATAGCACTAATAAACAAATAAGTATTATATATAATATAAAATTAATAAATCTTTTCATATTATCACAACTTAATTATAACCTAATTCTAAAAAAAAATAAATATCACTATTTACTTTTTCTACCTCTAATCATTATTGATGTAAATATTATAACAACAAAGATACTAATTCCTACAACTACATAATTAACCTTTATATCTTTATCTACTTTTTTTACCTCTTTTTCTTTACTATTTAATTTAATTATATATTCTCCATCTTTAGAATATAAATAATTCTCTCTTGCATAACTAGCTAAATATTCTGGATTATTTAATTCTTCTATTTGAACAGTCAAATCCTTAGCTTCTTTTTTTAACTGTTTATACTCTTCTCTTAACTCGCGTTCTTCAGCTTTTAACTTATGTATTTCATACATTTCGTAGCACAAACAAAATACAAAATATAATATACATATTAAAGATAAAATTCCAAATACTCTAAGCCTTCTAACAGTACATTTGGCAACTTTTCTTTTACCCATACCATCACCATTATAAGTGTATCACCTTTTAATATTTTTTGCAATTACTCTAATAATGATATCATAACTTACAAATCCTATTATAATTGCAAATATTGAATATAAATGAAATATAACATAACCTATTTTATCTATCGCAACAAAGTATATAACTGCCATTAAGAGTATAAAGATAAATGATAGTATTATTTGATATAATTTATTAGTCTTTTTTATAAATGGATATAATACATCAAGAGCTATGGAAAATAAAAAACCATATATTAAGGAAAAAACTAATAGTTTTATTTGAATATTTAAACTAATCATTTAAATAACTTACTAAAAATGCTTTCTTCTTTATTCTTTTTATTACTAACATCACTATATATTATACTATCAATTTTTCCCTTTATAGCTACATCTCCTTGATAAGTATCAAGTTTAATAATTTCAAGTCCAGAACCTTTAATATTCATATATCCCATAATAGTTTCAAGCATAAACTCATTATCATTAAAATTATCAATCTTTTTAACACCACTAATATTAATACTACTTCGTTTTACAATATTTACTGTATGATTTCCTGTAATAATTTCCTTATCCATATTTGCCTCCCGTACAATATATGTTATAAAAAAATAATTATGAAAAAAACAAACTATTTACTAGTCTGTTTCTCATATTCAGTTAAAATTACATCATTGAATAATTCTCTTGTTTCAGTATTAATAGGATATACTATATCTCTATTAGTACCATCATGCAACTTTCTACTTGGCATAGATAAGAATAATCCATTTGTACCATCTATAATTTTAATTCCTGTTATCTTAAAACAATCATCAATAATAACAGAAGCGCTACCTTTCATTTTAGAATCATCATCGATTATAAATAATTTGTCTAATGTAACTTTCATATGTTTCTCCTCTCTTATTTTACATACTAAGTATATAATATTTAATACTTTTTTTCAATACTTTATAATAATTTATTTTCATTTTCTATACTATGTAATTCATAATAACTATTTATCATTTTATTGTATATTTTTTCTACAAGATTTAACTTTATTTCATCTCTATCACTAATACTACTAGCATATCTTCTTTTTAATTGAGCTTTATTTTTAAAAATAGGATTAATAATATATTTCCCTAAAAACGGAATATTTTTAACAATTCTATAACCCTTTCCTATATATCTTCCTAATCTTTTTTTATAGTATTCAAAACTATTAGAAGATTCAAGCTTTTTCTTAGAATCTATTTTATTGTTTAATCTAACAATTTCACTTTCTAATAATTTAATCAAATACATAATTGTTGATTGATTTAGATTATTACAATTATCATATAAAAATTTTAAAAAACTAGATGATGTTAAAATGGATTTAGATATTCTATTATCAATAAAACTTAATCTTGAATCATTAATTATTTCATTAATATCTCGATACTCTCCAGATTTATAAAACACAGAAAATATTTCATTTTGAAATACTTCGTCGTTAGCATTATTCTTATAATATCTATATAAAATATCTAAAAAGAAATCAGTATCATAGTTTTCATATTTATCTTTCAATTCTCTTTTAAATTTTCTTAATGATTTTATATCAATTTTACTCAATTTATGATTAGAAATTGTTCTTTCAATACCATATAAATCCGCTTGTATCTCACATATAAAATCCGTAGGATGACCACAATATCTATTTTTTACATTAGATATGTTCCATACAAGATCTTCAACTATAGAAAAGAAATAACCAAAATCAATCTCACTTAATCGACAATCATTATATAAAAAATTATCAACCCTATCCTTATCTAAAGCGTGGAAAAATTCATGGTAGGCTGTCTCAATCATCTCAGTTTTATTAAATTTCTCATTGCCAATTAAACATATTTTTTTATCTGTTATTAAAGAAATACTATCAAAATCTGAATTATAGAAAGCAACAGTATCTCTTGCACAGAAATATATCTCAATTGCTTTTATCCAATCTGAACTCCTTTTTATGCTAATCTTTTTTTCTTTAAGCATTTCTTTTACTCTATCTTTTAAACTAAGATGAATAAACTGTAAATGTAATCCATACTTTTTATTTTCACACTTTATAATATCACTAAATAATTCTAGTAAATTCTTTTTATTTATTTTTTCATGTAGCATTTTCCCAACTTTTTTATCTTAACCCTTTCTTTATTTCTCTATTAATGTCTTTCTCTTTCATAGACTCTCTTTTATCAAAAATTTTTTTACCTTTTCCGATACCAAGTAATAGCTTCACTTTATTCTTACTAAAATATAGTTTAATAGGTACTAAAGTATATCCTTTTATTTCTATCTTATCTCTAATCTTTAGTATTTCATTTTTATGAAGCAATAACTTTCTCGTACGATACTCATCATGATTAAATCTATTACCTTTATCATAAGGGCTAATATGCATACCAAGTATAAAACACTCTCCTTTTTTTATAATTGCATAACTATCTTTTAAATTAGCCTTACCATCTCTTATAGATTTAATCTCAGTACCAGTAAGAACTATACCAGCTTCATATGTATCGCTTATTGTATAGTCATATAAAGCCTTTCTATTTTTAATCTCAATCATATTTAACCTCGTTGTTTACAATTTCCATATATTTAGTTTCTAAATCTTTATAACCATTTAATATTGAATCATCTAAATCTTTAAATGGATATACTTTATATTTAGTATCATAAGTCGTAGAATAAGTATATAGTAAATTCTTATCAATATTTTCAAATGAAACCTTCTTATCCTTTACTACAATATCCATACCTACCATAAGCCCAATAGTTTTATCTATTCCCATAGGTCTTTGTCCAGATAAGAAATTACCTAATGAATAAATAACTAAAGTATCATTAACATATCCTACAGGTTGAACAACATGAGGATGAGACCCAATTATTAAGTTTACTCCTAAGCTAGATAAATACTGCGCAATTTCTTTTTCTTCTTTAGTAGGTTCAAATACGTATTCATCTCCCCAGTGCATAGAAACAATTATTACATCTACCTTATCTTTAATCTTATCTATATCTTCTTTAGCTTGTTCATCACTATAAACATTAAGCAAATATTCTTTTCCCTTTGGTACATTTAATCCATTAGTAGTTGTTGTATAAGCTAAAAATGCATACTTAAT
>CAMJTE010000012.1 GCA_946408655.1 uncultured Caryophanales bacterium
ATACTCATATATTTTATCTTTTTAAATTAATTTGCTCTTTTTTTCTGAGTGATTATAACAAAAAAGAATACTCTTATCCAAAGTATTCTTGCATTAGTGCAGATTGCATTTCTTCTAATTTCTTTAAACTTTCTTCAAAATCAGATTTTTGTTTATTTACTTTTTCAACAAATTCAGCGAACTTATTTTGTAATTCAACAGGTGGCACTATAACATCTAATTCTGATAATATTTTCAAATTAATATTTTTTTGTGCGACTTGAGTTGCCTTACTATCAATTATCTTTTGTAAAAATGAAAACCAATAATGGATGAAAATGCTATTCACTTTTTCTCTAGGGCTAAATCCTACTACACTATCAGGAAAGCATGCATCAAAGTTTAATATACCAGTTTGTGCTATATTGGCAGCTATTGTTATACATAATGTTCCTTTAGGCCACATTTTACTTTGCTTTAATCCTAATACAGAATAAGTGGAATTGTAATTATTTATATATAATCCAGAATTTGATACATCTCCAGTTTGTATTAAAGGGTATGGTCCGTTAAGCAATTCTGGTGCATTTCGTGGTCTATGTTTAGAAACTCCCCTACCAAAATCTCCTATTTCATCAAATTTATGTAAATCCCATTTTTTCTCATTTGACACAGGATCGCCAAACATTTCAATAAATTGAGATTTTATTAATTTATCCAACTCATTTGTCTGCTTTTCTTTAATATTTATTAATTCATGCAATTTAAATGTACTATCAATTATTTTTTCCTGTTCTTTTATTTGTATATCTGGAACTCTTATGCTTGTTAAATCTCCAAGTTTAATGTATTTTATAACTCCACCGATTGAATTATTTCTTAGTTGCTCTAAATTACTTTCCAAGAGTAGATATATATATTTGGTTTTATATTTTTCTTTATCATTGATTTCAATTATGTAAGTCCTTTGATAAGCATCAAATTTACCATTATAATATTTTACATTTAAATCACCATTTCCAGCAACTAAAACGCATTCACAATCATAAGAATACGTATCTATACTTAGTGGTTCTTTGGAGCAAGTAAAGAAAGGATACTTACCATTTACTGAAGAAGCATTGGCATCCAATTTACCCGTTTTGATACTACAAATATCTCCAAGGTTTACATATCTCATTTTAACAACTCCTCTAACTCTTTAAGTTGTTTTTTGAATTCATCTTCCATATCCATTATTTGTTTAAGTACTACTCTAGGATTTTCATATTCTACTTTTTCTTGAATTATTTCTTTATATTTATTTATTGATAAATCATAACTATTGTTAACTATTTCTTCTTTAGTAACAAAGAATGATTTATCAGTTCTAGTTCTATCATTTTCTTTATCAAGATTATTGTATCTTTCTATTATATCTGGAATATCATTGTCTTTAATTTTTGTTCTTTTAGCATCTAAGCTATACCCATCAGCAGTCATATCATAGAACCATACTTTATCTGTTCCACCTGTTGTTGTTTTTGTAAATATTAATACAGCAGTTGATACTCCAGCATATGGTTGAAATACTCCACTTGGCATTGATATAACAGCTTCTAATTTATTCTTTTCTATAATCTCTTTCCTGATAGACTTATGAGCATTGCTACTTCCAAATAATACACCGTCCGGAACTATACAAGCACATCTTCCTCCAATTCTTAGTGACCTTATAAATAATGCTAAAAACAATAATTCTGTTTTCTTAGTATTACATATTTTTGATAATGATGGTGCAATTGTTGATTCATCGATTGATCCTTTAAATGGAGGATTAGCTAAAATTAATGAATACTTATCAGTATCAGTATTTTCTCCAGATGCAGAATCTTTATATTCAATATTTGGATTATCTATACCATGCATGATCATATTCATAGCACTAATACTTAACATTGTATCATCTGTATCAAATCCATAAAACATATCATTATTGAAGTGATGTTTTTTACTATCACTATCAAATAACTCAGAATGATTTTTTCTTAAGTATTCACTTGCTTCTAATAAAAATCCACCTGTACCACAAGCAGGATCACATATTATATCATTTGGTGTTGGTTTAACTAACTCAACCATCATTTTGATGATGTGTCTTGGTGTTCTAAATTGTCCATTTCTTCCAGCTGTTGATAATTTTGAAAGTAAATACTCATAGATATCTCCTTTTGTATCTCTATCTTTCATTGGTATAGAATCTATTTTTGTAACTACTTTTTCTAACACTAATGCACTTGGAACCATAAACATTGCTTTTTCCATATATCTAGAAAATGAAGAATTTTTATCAGCTTTCATATTTTTGATAAATGGAAATATCTTTGTTGACATCAAATTATACATTTCAGGTGCTGATAAATTTTTAAATTTACTCCATCTACAATCTTGATGTTCTTCATCGAATATTCTTTTAAATTTAACACCTAATATTTGCTCTGTTTGTTCATTATTTGTTTCAACTTCATCTAGCCCTTTTATAAATAGCAAATATGTCATTTGTTTAATTACTGATAATGGATCTGTCATTCCACCATTCGCAAAATCTAACCATATGGCATCTATTTTATTTTGAATTGATTTCTCCATGATAATTACCTCACTTACAATACTATTTTATCATAAAAATTCATTTAATCCTATTCATTATCCCTTTTTTCATCAATTATCTTGACTAATTCTTCATTTTAAGTGATTAATACAATAGTTTGGAGGTATGTATGTTCAGAAAAACAGTTAATGGTGATATAAGCGATGAAGACTTTAAAAAGATTCTTATAACATTTAATAATAACTATGATGAATTTTTAGGAAACTATATTATGCCTGAAGTAATAGCGTTTTATATTGCTAATTTATTTTATCGCAATGCCATGTGGAAAGGTAGTTTTAAGCAACATTATAATTCTGCTGCTGATGTTATTAACTTTTTTAATGAGGATTATGAAAAAGTAAAAACCGAAGTAATAAAAATATTAAAAACAAAATATGCACTGAAAGTTATTAACGAATAACCATTAATTTTAAAGCAGATAAAGTATTAGCGATTGCTAATATTTTTTATTGTAGTAGTAATAGTACAATAAAATATATTCTTTATTCTTTTCTTATTCTTATCCATATCCTTATCCTTTATCCTTATCCTAGGAGGCGAATCATTTCGTTTGGTTTTATTTTGATTTAAGTTTGATTTAAAACTGATTATATCATGATTTGAATTTGATTTTATTTTGGTTTTTATTTGATATTGAAAACATTCTCATTTCATTTAACAATTATTTTCCAAAAAACTCACGGAAAATTTATAATTGTGTTAATGTAGGTGGCTGGTCGGTCTTGAAATTAATTATATAATTATCTCTTTTCCTCCGGGGGGGTATCTATTTATGTAATGCTAAAATATCTTTTAAATAATTTAGATCTATATCAAAGTATTTTAATACTTCTACCATAGGTACTAATCCTCTGTTTCTGCGTTTAGTATTATCACTATATAAAGCTAGTGCTATTTCACTTCTAATTGCATAAGCTTTATTTCTACCTACACTACCAAGTAACATTATATCTTTTGCAGTAGCCCATTGACTTGATGCAACTTCTAATATTTGTTCAGCATTTAATTTCTCACTATTCATTTTTTTCATCCCTTTCTATTATTAATTTAAAGTGTGCTAAACTTTTATAATTAATTGTAATAAATATATACTGTGAATTTTTAAATAATACCAGAATAATCTATATACAACTATAATCACTATATCATACTTTTAACTATCATTAACTATCATCTTACTATCAATTACTGTCACTTAACTGTCATCAGCTATCAACCTACTATCATTTACTATCAACTTACTCTCATTTGGTTGATTTTAGTAATTTTTGTGATATATTGGATACAGTCAGATAAATATAAACTATTTGATTAAGTTTCTAAAGTATGTTAACATTACAACACGCTTGTAACGGTATATAAAAAGATCTACTGTTGGAGCAGTAGATCCAATAGAAACACAAATAAAAGTTTAGCACAACTTTAACATTTTAATAATGTAATTGGGTTTCCTTTTACATTATATCACTATGCTTTTATTCATACAAGGAGATGATGATATAATGGGAGTTTATAAAGCAAAATCTGGCAAAACTAAAGATGGTCGTATTTGGTTTTTTAGAGTCAGATACCAAGATATAGATGGTAGAAATGCACAGTATAAGTCTGGTAAATTTGCTACTAAAAAAGAAACTGAAGATGCAGAACTTGAATTCAGGTTAAAAATACATAGACATGAAAATATGGATAAAATAACCTTAGATGAAATGATTGATATATTCATCGAGAATAGAACTTCTACTATTGAAGTTAAACCTACTACTTTATATAATTATGGAAATAAAAGAACTCATTTGAAAAGCTTACTAAATATTAAATTAAAAGATTTTAATATTAATCACTATGATAATTGGAAAAAACAAATGAATGAAACTAACATTTCAACACGATATAAAAATGATATATTAAAATTTCTAAAATCAGTATTAAACTTTGCTATGACATGGTATGATTTTAACCTTAATAAAGTTTATAATAAAATGACTAAATTTAGTAATGCTTCTGATATACCAAAAGAAATGATGTATTTTACTTATGATCAATGGAAACAATTTATTTCTGTTGAAGATGACTTACAAAAGAAAGTTATGTTTGAAATACTCTACTATTGTGGTTTAAGAAAAGGAGAACTTAGGGGATTAACTTGGAGAAATATTGATCTTGTGAACAAAACTTTATCTGTTAAAAAACAAATTACAGATCGTGGTGGTTCCGTTAAAGAGTTTCAATTCTCCACCCCAAAGACTAAAAGTAGTATAAGAACCCTACCACTTAATAAAATACTCTTAAATGACCTTAAAATGCTTAAAGAGGAGGTATCTAAAGAGTATGGATTCAATGATGATTATTTTGTTATTGGTGATGCATTTCCTGTAGCTAGTAATACTATTACATCAAGAAAAAATCGCAATTGTGAACTTGCTGGTGTACCTCAAATTAGGATCCATGACTTTCGACATTCCTGTGCTTCTCTACTTGTAAATAATGGAGCTAATATAACTGTGGTTGCTAAATACTTAGGCCATACTAAAATTGAAGAAACTTTAAATACTTATACGCATTTGTTTTATTCTGCTTTAAATGAAATTGTTGATTTAATTGATAAATTAGAATAAAAAAGCATTGGTATTAATCCAATGTTTTTATAAACTTACTATTTGTTCAAACTCATCAACTTCAGATGTATCATCTAGTTTTTCTGATATTAATTCTATAAATTTTTCTATAAAACTAATAATAAATTCGGAATAATCTTTTATCTCATCATAAGTTCTATCCCTCATTTTAAAATCTAAAGCCGTCATGTCTACATCCATTTCATGAGTAATTTGATTACGTACTATGAATACTTTTCTTAATTTTTCATGTTCATCTTTTCCATTTACTAAATTAGCTGTTTCAATGTTAAAAACAGACCCTACTTTTAATAATTCATCAGCACTTTGAAGACTGTTACTTGTTAAATCCTTCTTTAAAACATCTATAAGTGTTTGTTTTGGATTACCACAAGTAAATAGTTCCGCAAACAATTTTGAATTTATTCCTGCTTCATTTTTTAGTATTAATTTTTTCTCAGTATAATTTTTAAATTGATTAAAGGCGCCCTCATCATGTTCAATAACATAATCCAAAGTATCATTAACCAACTGCTTAACTATCGAATCTATTCCAGAACAAGAGAATAATATGATTGCACGAAGGAGATCCTGCTTTTGAGTTTCTTTGTCATCATCTAAGGAATCATATAAAGTATAAAATGACTCTATGGTATTTTTTAGACTAATTAAAATGGCTTTCGATTTATTTAAATATTCTTCCTTTGTCATATTCTATTCTCCTTTCAATAATTCTTTCTCTATATCTGACGTTCCAGGTATATATAGATATCCAGCAAAGCCAGGATAACCGGGATAACCAGGATAACCAGGATAACCGGGATAACCAGGATATGGTAATATTTTTTTATAATTTGATTTAAGTAATCTGTTCTTATTATATATTTCTCCTAAATACTTTCCGCTGGGTGTAATGGCTACTTTTTCATCCCATGGAAACCATCCAATCCAATCACCATCATCGTTAAATAGAAATTTACCTATTTTAAATGCAATCCAGTTTCCAGAAGTATCAAATAAATACTGCAAGTCATTTTTCAAAATATCACCTCATTTCACTTATAATCTTATATTAATTATATCATATTTACTGAATAAATATACTTACTTAAATAAAAATGGTACCTAATTGGTACCTAACTCTATTTTTAGAGAATTATTAAATTGATAAATGCCTTATATTTCCTACAAAAAATGAGAGCGACATAAGTTAATCGCTCTCTTCAGGGGGAAGAGAGCAATAAAAAATACTATATTATTTTCATAATTAAATTTAATCACATTAAAAAAGCAAAAAAATCCCGTAAATACGAGAATTTTTTATAAATATACTTATCCTATTTTTTGTTTTCTTTTTGACACTACATTTGTTAAAATAATAAACAATAATGAATATACAATAAGAATTAATAAATTAAAGATTATTGGTCCCATTGTATCTAAATTAAATACTTCTAGTGTTTTCAAAGTCTCATTACTACTTATATAGTAATATGATGGTAATAGATGAGCCATTTTTAAAACTCCATCTGGTAACCATTCCATTGGAACAAATGCACCACATAAAAAACTTGAACCCAATGCAATAATATTAACTATACCATTTATTGCATCCTTATTATAAACAATATTTCCTATAAATATCGCAATAGTAGTTGCGCACATTGTAAATAGTAATGAATTCAATAAATAAATCATACCCTGATAAGAAAACATTACATCTTTTATTAAGATAAAACTTAGTATAACATATAAAAGCCATAATACGATAGAGAATAAACTATTGGATATTAGTAATTGTCTATTAATCTTTTTATAATCTGTACTACTTATTATAATTCTTTTTTGTATCTTTATATCTTTAAAACTTGATAAAACTAAACATATTACATAAATTAAGCAAGCAAGTATACTATAACTTGCAAAATTATAATAAAACGTTGCTTTTGATAGACTGTTAGTATCAAGTTTAGAAATAATCTCAACCTCAATTTCTTTTTTTAATGTTTCATTTGTTTTGGTAATTATTTCATCTATATTATTTATACTTTTCTGATAAACATTTGCAACCTTAATATATCTAGATAATAACATCTCAGCATATGAAGATTTATAATCCCCTGTACTTTTTATATCTATCTTAGGATTTTTACCATTTATAAAATCATTATTATAATTTTTTGGAATATAAATTACATAGTTTACATCTCTATAAAACAATCCATCATTTATTGTATCTTCATTATTATTAAGCTTAATAATATTACTATTATCCTTTATATATTTTATTAAATCTTTAGTTATACCTTTATATCCATCATTATTTACTATCATAATGTTGGGTTTACTTGCAACAAAGTTTGTATTATTATCACTTGTTTGCATATTAAAACCACCAAAAGATATTAAGAATACTGTATACATAATTACAATAAATTTATTTTTATCTAATATTTTTAAAAATGCTTTAAATACTGTCATATTTTTGTCTCCTTAAACTAATATAAGAAACTCCAATCAATAACGAAGCAAATATAACTAAACTTCCAATATCAAATATAAATCTGTTTAGTGTATCATAATAGTAAAGTGAATAAAAACCATCTGTAATCATACTGGCTGGATTTATTTTATTTATAATTGCTATATTTTTATCAATTACATATTTCATTTGTACTCCCATCATACCTGATAAAAAGCACCCTAGCATTGTAATTGAAATAATCATACCAATTTTTGCTTTTTCATTTGATTTAAATACACTAGCAACTGCAACTCCCAATGATAATCCTGCTAAACTTCCAACAAGTGCAAGTACTATATCTAATCCAAGTCTACTTCCATAATCAACTTTTAATACAAATATTGTATATATAAATAGTAAAGCAAGCCCTATAAGCTCAGTAATATAACTAGCCAAAACACTACTTAAAATTAATTTTCCTTTTGAAATTGGAGAGACAGATATTCTCTTGCCTTTATTAGACATATTAGCTAAACTTTGATTTATGGCAACTACACCTAACATACCTCCATATAAGCACACCATCGCAATAAGTGAATAAAACTCTATCATTGTATAACTTAGATTATTACTTGAAATATTATTAATTCTTACATTATTATCTTCAATTAAATTCATTACATTATCATATATACTTTCATAATCTATATTATAATTACCAGTAGCTATTGCTTTTTTTATTTTTTCTTCAGATATATTTTTAACCATACTACTTGTCTCAGTTATTTCTTCTGTAACATACTTAAATATAGTTCCATTAAAACCATTTTTTATAAATGTTAATTTAGGTTCATCATTTATTATTTTTAAGTAACCAACTATTTTTCCATCTTCTAATAACTTTCTTGCTTTATCTTCTGTTGTATAATGTGTTTTAAATATTCTATCTTTATTATTTTTATCACTTAAGTCCTTAAAAGCTGTTTTATAAACCACATTATTATTAAAATCATCATTATTAACAATTGCAATATTAATAATATCTAATTTTTCACTTTTTTCTATATTTGAAAAAGCCATATTAAAGAATGTTCCAAGTATTATTGGAAAAGCAAAAGTCCAAAATATTAGTGCTTTATTTCTAAAAAGAGTTTTTATAGAGTATTTAAAGTTATTTATAAACATTTAATCACGTAGTTCCTTTCCTGTTAATTCAAGAAAAACATCATTAAGTGTTGGTCTTTCAGAAAAGATTTTACTATACTTTATATTTTCTTTTTTTAAATACTCCATAATATCAAATAGATTATTTTTCCCTTTTTTATATGTAATAAGCAACATATTCCAATTATATTCTACTTCATCAACATTTTTAAAATCTTTTATTTCTCCTATATATTTACAATCTAAATCATTTACTTCTACTTTAATTTTTTCTTCAATTTTAGCAAGTTCTTTTAATTCATCAGTCGTCCCTGTTGCAAGAATTTTCCCTTTATCAAGAATAATAACTCTATCACAAAGTATCTCTACTTCTTCCATATAATGTGTAGTATAAACAATAGTGGCACCATCATTTCTTAACTTTTTAATCCCATCTAAAATATTATTTCTGCTTTGTGGATCTACTGCAACAGTTGGTTCATCTAAAAAGATTAATTTAGGTTTATGAGCAATACCACAGGCAATATTCAATCTTCTTAATAAACCTCCAGATAGTTTCTTAGGATAAAACTTCTTAAAGTCTTCAAGACCGACTAATTTTATTGCATCTTCAATATACTTTTTTCTAGTTTTGTTATCGGTAATATATAATCCACAAAAATAATCTATATTTTCATATACAGTAAGCTCTTCAAAAACTGATACTTCTTGAAACACTACTCCTATTTTAGACTTTATATCATAAGAATCTGGTTTCATTTCTTCACCAAATATCTTTATACTCCCACTACTAAAATTAAGTAGCGATAGTAAACAATTAATTGTTGTTGATTTGCCACTTCCATTAGGTCCAAGAAGCCCTAATATTTCTCCCTTACGTACTTCAAATGATAAATCATCTACTGCTTTTAATTTTTTATACTTTTTTGTTAAATTCTTTACTTCAATAATATTCATATTAACTCTTCTCCTCTAAATAATTATATCATATAAAACTAATTATATTTTCATATATTTTATTAAATATCAAACAAAATGAGCCAGCAAATGCTGACTCAAACAATAAAAACTTAGTATCAGAATTAAAACAAACTAAGTTGATTAGATTCTTGCATACCATCAAATATACCCATAGTTCGCATTTTATCAATTAATGTTCCTGATACTTTAGCTCTTTTTTGTACTTCTTCTATACTTAAGAATGCTTTTTTCTTTCTTTCTTCAACTATGTTTTTCGCAACTGTATCACCTAGTCCATCTATTGATGAAAATGGTGGATACATCTCAGTTTCACTTTTAACTTTAAATGTAGTTGCTTCACTTTCATTTAAATCAATTGGTAAAAATGTAATTCCTCTAGCTGTTGCTTCTAAAGCAAGTTTTAATGTTTCTAAAATAGACGATTCTTTATTACTAGCTTCATAACCTTTATTAACTATTTCTTCCATTCTTGATTTTATCGCACTATAACCTTTAATCATAACCTCTATATCATAATCTGTTATACGAGCAGAAAAGTAAGTTGCATAATATAATGCGGGCATATGTACTTTAAACCAAGCAATTCTAAAGGCACTAATAACATAAGCTGCAGCATGAGCTTTTGGGAACATGTACTTAATTTTTCCACAAGAGTCAATAAACCATTTCTCAATACCTGCTTCTTCCATAAGTGTGACATGAGTTTTCCAAGTTTCTGGATCTTTACTCGCTCTACCTTTACGAACAAATTCCATTATTTTAAATGCTTTTATTGGTTCTACTCCGTGATACATTAAGTAAACCATGATATCATCACGACAACCAATAACTTCTTTAAATGGTACAACTTTATTTCTAATTAGTTCTTGAGCATTCCCTAACCATACATCAGTTCCATGTGATAAACCAGATATTTTAATTAATTCCGAAAATGTAGTTGGTTTAGTATCAACAAGCATTCCTATTGTAAATGGTGTACCAAATTCAGGTATTCCTAGAGTTCCTGTTTCATTCATAATTTGTTCTTTGGTAACTCCAAGTGGCTTAGGTGATAAGAATATATCCATAGTTTCTTTATCATCAAGTGGTACTGTTGTAACATCCATACCAGACAAATCTTGTAACATTCTAAGTTGCGTTGGATCAGAATGACCTAATATATCTAGTTTTAATACATCTTGATCTATGGCATGGTAATCAAAGTGCGTTGTTCGCCATGCAGAATTTATATCATCTGCTGGATACTGGAAAGGTGTAAAATCAAAGACATCCATATATCCAGGAATAACGACGATACCTCCTGGATGTTGTCCGGTAGTTCTTTTAACTCCAGTACATCCTTGAGCAATTCTTTCTATCTCAGCTGTATTCATTAAAATATTTTTATCTTCACAATATCCCTTTACAAAACCATACGCAGTTTTTTCCGCAACCGTACCAATAGTTCCAGCACGATAAACATTATCTACTCCAAATAGAACCTTAGTATATTCATGAGCAGACGCTTGATTTAAATCGGAAAAGTTAAGATCTATATCTGGCACTTTATCAGCATTAAATCCAAGGAAAGTCGCAAAAGGCATATCTTGTCCATCTTTATGTAATCTCTCACCACAATTAGGGCAAAGTTTATCAGGTAAGTCAAAGCCACTTGAATACTCTTTACCTAAAGCTTCACCATTATCATCATTGAAGATACTATGTTTACACTTTAAACATCTGTAGTGAGCAGGTAATGGATTTACCTCAGTTATCCCCATCATAGTTGCGACAAATGAAGAACCAACAGAACCACGAGATCCAACTAAGTAACCATCATCATTAGAATGCTTTACAAGTTTTTGGGCAATTAAGTAAATAACGTCAAATCCACCACCAATAATACCACCAAGTGTTTTTTTGACTTTTTTTTCTAATTCATCACCCTCTAGTTGGTCATGTTTTAAAACATTTTGTCGAACCAAATCCTTTACACTATCAAAGCCTTCAAGTATTACTTTGTGTAATCTTTTAAAAGCTTCTTTTTCATATTCTTCTCCACTAAGATTTCCTTCTTCATCAAGTATTTCTTTAATACTATTAAGTACCGCATCACCATATAACTCTTTAGCAATTCTCTCCTCGATATTTATTGGAAGTGGATCACCATACCAACTACTTGCTTTTGTATATACCAAATCAGTAACTGTTTCAACAGATTTATCAATCTTTGGTGAGAATGGTACTCCTCCTGTTTCAATAATAACCTCAATAATATCTATCATATCTGCTATTTTATTCGTATTAGTAACTACTATTTCATATGCTTTATCTTCACCTAAGAATTCAAAATCTTCAAGCATTTCTCTTGTTGTACGGAAGTGTTGAGATGGTATACTTTTAATATCTCTTTTAGCAAGAGGGTGTCTTCCACCACCTGGTACTTTTTGGTTAACAATTACTTCACGATATATTTTATCTTCTCTATTTAATTGATGTACATCTCCTGTTGCGACTATTATCTTGCCGGCTTCTTCTGTAATTCTAACTATCTTTTTAATATGTTCCATTAATTCTGCTTTAGAACCAAAATCTCCAGTTTGCAACATGTGATCATATACTTCTAATGGTTGTACCTCTACATAATCATAGAAATTAATTATATTAGTAAGTTCTTCATCACTCTTACTTCTAGCCTCTCCAAATACCTCAGATTCGTAGCACCCACTACCAATAAGAAGTCCTTCTCTTAACTCATCTAACTTACTACGAAGTATTCTTGGTGTTTTATATAAATATGTAGTATTAGCTAAACTTATTATTTTAAACAAATTTTTTAAACCAGTTTTATTCTTTACTAAAATATTTACGTGATGCGCACGACCATACTTATATATTTCATCTTTTTCAACAAGTCTATCTAAATCACTAACCTTCTCAAAATTAAGTGAATCTAGTTTTTGTAACATCTTATGAAATACTAAACCTGTTGCCTCAGCATCATAATCTCCGCGGTGATGGGAATCCTCATCAAATTCTACATTATATCTTTTAACAAGAACTGACAGGCTATGTCTTGCATATCCAGTATCCATCGTACGTGATAATTCTAACGTATCAATTACTGTATTTTTAAATTCACCTAAATTATATTTACTATATGCCATTTCCATAAATGAAGTATCAAACTTAGCATTATGCGCAACCATAGAAAGATCTCCTACCCACTCCATGAACTTCTTAACTGCCTCTTCTTCTTTTGGCCCATCTTTTAGCATATCATCAGTAATACCAGTAAGTTCAGTAATTTTTTGCGGTAACTTTCTACCTGGATTTATTAATACATCATATTTATCTATGATATTACCGTGACTTAATTTAACCGCACCTATTTCAATAATAGAATCAACGCCTCCAGCATTAAATCCTGTTGTTTCTAAGTCAAATACTACATAAGTATTATCAAGTAGTTTACTATCATCAGGACGAACTACTATTTTTACAGAGTCATCAATCATCGTAAGTTCAGTTCCATAAATAGCTTTAAATGGTTCTTCATCTTCTTTTAAATTCTTATTTACATCACACACATAATGGTAAACACCTGGATATGCTTGAGCCCCATTATGATCAGTTATAGCTATTGCTTTATGTCCCCAAGAATGTGCAGTTTTACACAACGCTACAGCATCGACTACTCCATCCATCTGACTCATCATAGTATGAGCATGTAACTCTACTCTTTTAATAGGTGCATCATCGATTCTAGACTCAATAACTCTTTCGCTTGTATTAATATCATTAATAACTAATGAATCTTCAAGTGAATACTTATCTTCTTTAATATTTCCCCTAAATTTATAAAATTTACCTGTTTTAAGTAATTTCTTAACTCTATTTGTCTCTTCATCTCCATGGATAAATATCTTAGCATACATACTATCCGTATAATCAGTAATTTTAAGCGTAATTATTCTAAGGTCAGTCCTAGTTTCCCTAACATCAATACCAAAGATATTAGCTTCAACTGTTACATTGTTTTGTACTCCAGTTAATGTATCTAGTCTAACAGGAGTTGTATCTATAACTCTACCTAATATCGCACGTTCATCATCTACAGTTTCTATTGGTTTTGGAGTATACTTCTTTTTATATGGATTAATATTTTCTACTACTTCATCTTTTTTATCCATTCTTTCTTTTGATACATAGCTATTAATCTCAATAGAATCACTAATTTCCTTGGAAATCTCGTTACTAGCATCAATATCAATAATACCTTTTAACTCTATATTATATCCAGCAGATGAAAAGCTCTTAACTAAGTTATCTTTAATGCTTTCAAACTTATCAAGCTCTGCTTTAGATGATACGTAAAGTGAAAGTATATTAGATGTAAATTCTAATTTATCACTCAAAAACATTAAAACACTAGGACACTTCTTACTATATATCTTTATAAAATACCTAAAATAATCATTAATAAAGCTAGTATTTATACTACTTACATTTACATTAAGCGAAATATGTAAGTCTTTGTAGTAACTTACTAAATTACTATATAGTTCGTCATATACGTTAATAGGTAAAGTACTCTTTACATCAATATTAAATACATAATTTTTATGATCAATACTTCCAATAATTGATGTTAGTCTACCTTCTGTAAAGTATTCTTCATAATTATTTAACTTTAAACTATCTATTAACAACTTAAGCTTACTATCCATAAAACCACCTTTAATTATTTTATCATGAAAAAAAGTAATCTGATTACTTTTTCCAACATTTTATTACAAATTTTCTAATATCCCACTATCTAAATCATTAATATTATATAACGTATCCATGACATTATAGGTTTCTTCTAAATTATGTAATGCACTCTTCCAACCTTTACCATCAGTTATCCAAATAAACTTTACTTCTTTAATATCTTTAGATTCTAATGCAATCATTTTATAACTGCGTGCAGTCTCATTTAATTTAGAACCTGAAGATGAATAAAAATTAGTTTCTATTACATATATACAATTATCTTTTTTTATAACAAAATCAAATCTCTTAAATTTCCTTTTTTTAATAATTAGTTATTATAACTTCTTCTATCTTTCCACGCCCTGAACCATTAGCATTTATATTTCTTTTAGCCTCTATAACGTAAATATTATAATCCTTGTATAATTTATTTATTAGTTTAGTATTATGATTAGAAAGCATTACATAACAGCCTTTTTTATCCAATTTCTTAAATAATTTAGATAATCTAACTTGATCTTCTTTATTAAATCCATTATCAGTATAACTTGTAAAAGTATCAGAATCTGAATCATAAGGTGGATCAAAGTATATAAAATCTCTTTTTTTAGCATCTTTTACTGAATATTCAAAATCACCATTTAATATAGTTATTTGATTATTATTAAAATATTGATTAATTGCAACTATATTCTCTTTATCATAGGTATTAACTTTCTTTTTTTGATTAAATGGAACATTAAATTCATTTTTACTATTAACTCGATAAAGACCGTTGAAACATGACTTATTCAAATAAATTGTTCTTGCAGCTTTTTCTATATTACTTAAACTATTATAATTATCTTTATCTCTATCGATATTTCTTATTTCATAATAAAACTCTTTACAGTGTTTTCTTCATATTCATCTAATAAACTCAATATCTTCTTATATTTACTTTCATCACTAAAACATTTATACACATTAATAAGTTCAGTATTATAATCATTTATAACAGCAGTTTTAGGCTCTAATTCAAATAAAAAAGCCCCTCCTCCAATAAAAGGCTCATAATATTTATTAAACTTCTTTGGAGCATAACTTATTAGTTTATCAATAATCTGTCTTTTTCCACCTGCCCATTTAACAAATGGTCTAATTTTACTCATATACTCACATCATTTCTATTCTATAACTACACTACATTCTTTATTACTACCATTTATATGACAAACTACTTTATCAGTTTCTGAATAATCATTATCATCTATTAAATCTTCTTCTACTAACTTATTAAGTAAAATATCAATATCTGTTCCATCA
Source organism: uncultured Caryophanales bacterium (assembly GCA_946408655.1). GTDB lineage: Bacteria > Bacillota_I > Bacilli_A > RF39 > UBA660 > RUG12438. The sequence continues at coordinate 15,899 of CAMJTE010000012.1, forward strand.
GTAAATTCATATTCGCTACTATGTATATTTAAATATGTTTTAGCTGCCATAATTATATTTTCATTGTTCATATTATCTTTATCTTGTTCACTTTTTTTCATAAGTCTTTGTATAGTTGGAAACGAAATTAAAAATATCACACCAAGTATTAATACAACAGCCGTAATCTCTATTAAAGTAAAACCATTCTTTTTCATAGCCACCTCTATCTATTAAAATTATATAATAAACATTATAAAAAGGCAAACAAAAACTATAAATTTATTATAGTCCTTGAATTATTATAAACATAATTACACAAAGTATTAATGAAATTGCATTTAAAACAATACCAGCTGTTTTAGAACCATTTTTTCCTTTATTAGCTAGTCCTAAGATAAATCCAATTAAAGAAAGTATTCCTGGAACAGTTAAGAATAGTATCATAAGTCCTATTTTCGTACTATCAAAATCAGGTGCAAGTCTTTGAATTCTTCCTTGATATGTACTTGTTAAATAACTTTGTACACAAATAGTTAGAAAGAAGCCAATAGCGGCAAAAACAATAGAAATAATACCTAAAACCATACTAGCCTTACCACCTGACGCCGGCTGTACAGGAGTGCTTTCTTGCTTTTTTAAAGCATACCCGCATCTTAAACATATAGCAGCATTTTCATTAACCTCTGCTCCACAATTAGAACAATACTTCATCTAACATCCTCCTACTATATAAATTATACAAGACATAACTTATTATTTCAAGCAAAAATTATATTTCCATAAGTGATAAAGATACTTTTTTCTTATCTTTATTTATATCACACACATAGCAGTCAACTATATCTCCAACACTCAAAACTTCGTTTGGATGTTTAATATATTTATCTGTTATCTTAGAAATATGTACAAGACCATCTTCATGAAGACCAATATCAATAAATGCCCCAAAATCAACAACATTTCTAACTGTCCCTTGCAATTTCATACCTACTTTTAAATCATCTAAAGTAAGAATATCTGATTTTAATATTGGTTGTGGCATTTCATCTCTTGGATCACGCATTGGATTTTTAAGTGACTTAATTATATCTTCTAGAGTATAATGTTCTACACCTATTTTTTTACACTCAGTATCTATATCAATAGAATCTAATACTAAGTTAATTTTATTTGTACCAATATCACTTAAACTAACCTTTAAATCACTAAGTAACATATTTGTTTTATCATAACTTTCTGGATGAATTGATGTTGCATCAAGCACTAAATTACCACCAGTAATTCTTAAGAAACCTATTGCTTGTTCATAAACTTTATCTGATAACAACTTTTTTAATTCTTCTCTAGATTTAAAATTACCATGTGTATTTCTATAATCAATAATTTTATCAATCGTTCTTTTAGTTAAACCAGATACATATTTCAAAATAGAACTACTTGCAGTATTAATATTAACACCAACACTATTTACAACTTTACTAACAACAAAATCTAAGTTCTCAGATAATTTCTTTTCTGATACATCGTGTTGATACAAACCAACACCAATTCCTGAAGGTGGGATTTTAACAAGTTCAGAAAGTGGATCTTGTAATCTTCTTCCAATACTTACCGCGCTTCTTTTTTCTACAGCCAAATCTGGAAACTCTTCAATAGCTTCTTTAGATGCACTATATATTGAAGCACCTGCTTCTGAAACTATTACATACTTACAATCTAAATTATACTTCTTAATTAAATTGGCAATAAATACTTCGGATTCTCTAGATGCCGTACCATTACCTATCGCAATTATATCAACTTTATATTTATTAATTAAATTTTTAACTATAATCTCAGATTGTTCTACATAGTTTCCACCCTTTAAGAAAGGTTTTACAACTGTAGAATCTAAGTATTTTCCATTCTTATCTACTACTGCAATTTTACAACCATTAACAAACCCAGGATCAAAAGCTAGTACAACTCGCTCTTTCATCGGTGGAGTAAGTAATAATGCTTCTAGATTCTTACCAAAATTATCTATGGCTGATTCTTCACCAACACTAGTTAAATCTGATCTTATTTCTCTTTCAATCGATGGAGCAATTAATCTTTTATAAGCATCAACTATTGCATCTTTAACTATATCTACAACGATTGATTTTTCATTCTTAATTACTCTTTTATTTAAGAAGTTAATTACTCTATCAATCTCATAATCAATACTTACACTAAGTATTTTTTCTTTTTCTCCCCTATTTAACGCAAGTATTCTATGAGGTTTAATATATTTAACACGTTCACTATAATCATAATACATCTCATAAGTCTTATTCTCATCATTAGCACTTTTCTTAATTTTACTTTTAATAATACCATAATTATAAGTATTTTCTCTAATTATTTTTCTAAATTTAGCATTATCAGAAATATTTTCCGCAATTATATATTTGGCACCTGTAATTGCAGATTCTACATCTTTAACGTTTTCATTAATATATTTACTAGCTATTTTATTAATATCTCCACTAATTGGAAACTTCATAATCTCCTTAGCAAGTGGTTCTAATCCATTCTTAATAGCCTCTGTTGCTTTAGTCTTTTTCTTCTCTTTAAAAGGTCTATAAATATCCTCTAATTCCACTAATTTAGTAGCCTTAGCAATACTTTCTTTAATCTCATCAGTAAGAAGACCTTTTTCATCAATTAATCTAGTTATATCTTCTTTTCTTTTTTCAAGATTAACTTGATATTGATATTTTTCTTCAATACTTCTTATACTTTCTTCATCTAGTGCACCTGTTACATCTTTTCTATATCTAGCAATGAATGGAATGGTCGCACCCTCTTCAAGCAGTTTTAGTACACTAGTTATTTGAGTCTCTTTAATTGATAACTCTAAACTTAATTCTTTAATTATCTGTTCATTCATATTGCACATCCTTTACAACTAAATTATAGCACAAAAAAGGAAATGATTTCAATCAATTTCATGCCTTAATCTATTAGCAAATTCATTTCTTAAAGTTTCCATTAAAAAGTTATCTTCAATATCTTCAAGTGCCCACTCATTGTCTTCATCAATAACAACTCTAGCAATTATTTGATTATCGAGAAGATTTTCTTCTTCATCTACGCCCTTTAAAAATACATATTTTCTATTATCTTTAATAATATAATCAATTACTACAAAATCTGAATTATCAAGAGTAATTATATATCCAACATCTACACTATCCATAATACCTCCCTATTTAACCTTACCTAATATTCACACCATAATAATCAGTCAAACCTTCAAACTGATTACTTTTTTTAGTATATGGTCCAACTTCCCATCCTGAATCTTCAAACTGTTTCTTTTCTTCTTCATTTGTTGCAGACATATGTTGTGTTCCATCTGGACTTACATAATTAGAATTATATAGATCATTTAAATCATTATTTTCTTTATCTAAACTATCAGCATTTTGTTGTTCAAGTGAAGAATCATATTCAGCACTTATACCAATCGAATTATTGTTATCAAATTCTGAGCTAACAGTTCTATTTTTTTCTTCACCTAAGTTATACTTTAGTAAAAGAGCTTCATCTATTTTAGAAGGCGCAACCAAAACACCTGCTATTATCTTTTTTCCGTTATCTTTTATATCTTTATGACCGCTAATCTCAATACCATCTTTTTTTATCCCACTTATCCTTTTAGAGTTTGAACCATCAGCACGTGAATAATCAAAAATATAACCTTGTTCAAAATTCATTTTTGGTGCTTCAGAAGTTTCTTTCATAGTTTCGAAGCTCTCCACTTCACTAGGACTTACTTTTTCTTCCATGTTAATTGGTTCATAAGCATTCTCAGATGATATTGAAACCTCAGTTTTTTCTTCTTTTGGTTCTGCTAGAGAATTTATTTCATTCTCAACACTATTGATAGTAACTTTTGGAATTCCAGACAAAACTATCCCTGTTGGCTCATTTGCACCCATCTGACTACTTCCATAAACTACATCATCAAAGACTTTATCTACACCATTATCACCAGCATTAATAAACTCATTATTATTATCTGTTTCTCTAAAATAATCGCGAATTTCTTTCCTTAGCATTCCAATTTCTTCCCTTAATTTTTTTATCTCTTCTAATAATTGTTCATTCGTCATAAAAACACCTCTCTAATTTCTTCACATTAACTAAATTATAGCAAATATCCTATCTTATTTCAATAATACAAAACAATTATATCAAAAAAAATGAATTATTCAAAATTCACTTTTTCAATATTATAATTACTATATTTATTTATATTATCAGTAACTACCTTAGCTTTACCAATAATTATTCCATTTAGTTCTATCTCTAATGCTTCCCTATTTAAATTATTATTATCAAATAGTCTTTTATAATATCTATTTAAATAATCAATATTCTTATCCATTGATATAGTTTTATCAATATAATACCATCCACCACTAATAATATTCAAATACTTCTTACCTATACTAGGATAAATAGCTATTATATCATTATCAAAATAGTCACCTATATTTTCAGTAGTTATTCCATATCCTTCTAAATCAACAACATATGTCTTATTATAATCAAATTCATTAAAGACAGTAGTTACTCTATCATTCTTTTTATATAGAATTGATACTATTACTACAATTATTGATACTATTATTAATATTACTAATGATCTATTAGATAAATTAGTCATATAATCACCAATAATAGTATTATCTTAATCTACATAATTATTCTTATTATTAAATATATAAGTATTGATACTATGTAAGATATAACTAAATATAACATATTGTATAGAATCATTAACTTATATCCACACTCATTTTTAAGTGCAACAACAGTATTAATACAAGGTATAGTTATAATATTAAAGATACAAAATACATAAGCAGATATTTTATTTAAGTTATTACCTAATACACTTAAAGTAGATACTACTTGTTCTTTTGCCATAAAACCAGTTATGATAGAAATACTTTCTTTTATACCAAACAACTTAAATATATTAGATATCTTATACCCTATTAAATACAGAATACTGTTATTATATCTAACTCCATAATTAAAACTAGTATTAAATGATATTAAGAACCAATTTATTATAGATATAAATAATACTACTGTTATAATTCTAAATAAATAACTTTTGACTTTATCATAAGTACTCTTTAAAGCAATACTAATAGATGGTATTTTTAAACTAGGTATTTCTATCATGTATGATGATTTACTTTTCTTAAATAGTAAACTAGCAATAATCAATACAATTACACATACTAAGTAAAAAGATAGAAACATTAAAAATGAATTATTATAGAAAACTGTAGTTATATAAATAATAAGTGTAAGCTTCGCACTGCATGGTATAAATGGTATTAAAAATATAGTTTTTAATCTTTCTTTGTTGTCTTTAATAGTTCTTGTTGCCATCATACCTAATACACTACAAGTAGATGAATTAAGTAAGGGTGAAAAACTTTTACCACTAAGTCCGATGATTCTTAAGAATTTATCAAGCATTAAAGACATTCTAGTTATATATCCACTATCCTCAAGTAATGAGATTATAAATGTTAGTATTATTATTAAAGGTATAAAAGATATAATATTACTAATGCCTTTTAATATTCCTTTTGTAATTAAATCTTTAAATACAATAGATGTATTTGTACTATCTATTATATTACTAATATAGATAATACCTCTATTTAATGTATTACTTAATATACTTACTAATCTAATTCCTATAATATTAATAGATACATAGTATATAAGTATAAATAGTAATAAGCTAATTACTAAAGACAAATATTTATTAGTAAGTATACTATCTATAATATTACTTAGCTTATTACTAGTCTTGCTAATAACAACTTTATTACATATCTCATCTATTTTCTCATATCTCTTTTCTATATCAGCAACTATATCATCATATCTTTTAAACTTATTATAATAATAATTATTATTATCATTTAGCAATCTATCTAACTTAGCATAGTCTATTTTTTTAGATACTAATATTATATTAATACCTAATATTCGTTTTAATAATTCTATATCTACCTTAGTACTTTTAACTTTAGTAAGCATAATTATCATGGGTATATTTAAATCCATTAATCTACTAGTTAAATATAAACTTCTATTTAGTTTATTAATATCTATTACATTAATTATTAAGGATATATTATCATTCTTTATAAAATCTACTGTTACTTCTTCTTCAATTGTATAAGGTATAAGAGAATATATTCCCGGTAAATCTACAATACTATATTTCTTATATTTACCTATCTTTTTTTCAACAGTAACACCTGAAAAATTACCTACAATCTCACTAGAATTAGTCAGATTATTAAATATCGTAGTTTTACCAGCATTAGGATTACCTATTAGAGCTATCATAAACCTCTATAATACTTGCAATATGATTAGTTATAGACATTACCTCACCTCGATATTTAATTACAATTAATTCTTTATTATTAATATTTTTAATAACTTTAATTTTAGTATATCTAACCAATCCCATCTCCATTAGATGAATAGCTAAATCATTATTACCACCAATTTTTTTTATACAAGCACTATCCCCTACATTTAAATTAACTAATTTCATAAAAAAATTATGAGTAAATCATAATTTATATTACTAGTGTATATAAGTTACCAGATCCTTTATTAACAAGTTTAGTTAATGCTTGTTGAATTTTGAATCTAGCATTCTCCGGAGTTAAAGATAATTTTGCTTGTATACCTTCTTTTACTATTTGATCTATGCTACGGCCAAATATTTCACTTTTCCATAGACTTTCTGGATCAGTATCACTATCACGCATTAAATAATTAATTAACTCTTTACTTTGCATCTCAGAACCAATAATAGGTTCAAATGTTGACTCTACATCTACTCTAAACATATATATAGAAGGCGCAACTGCCTTTAGTTTAATACCATATCTACTTCCTTGTTTAATTACTTCAGGCGGATCTAACTTCATGTCAGCAAGACTTGGTGATGCCACTCCATATCCTGTTGATTTAACCATCTTTAATGCAGATTTTATCTGGTCATATTCTACTTTAGCTTCATTAAAGTCTTGGAACAGTTTCAACAAATCAGCTTTAGAAGACACATCTATTTTAATAATATCTTTTAATACTTCATCAAATAATCCTTCTTTAGCATCGATATTAATCGTTACAATACCAGTATTAGTATCAACATCTGATATATATGCACGAGAAATATACTCACAATCAGTAAAATGATTAGTAATAGTATCTATATCTCTTAATTTATCAACCTCTACTACACTTTCACGTATTTTATCCATATATTCTTTCTTAAGCCAATTATTACTATCAAGTACGGCAATCCAATCAGGCATATTTACTTTAATTTCCATAACAGGAAATTCATATAACGATTCTTTTAACACACTGTAAACATCTTTTTCATTCATTGCCTCAATCGACATTGGTAGTACTGGAATATCATATTCTTCTTTTAAATCCCGAGCAAGTCTTTCTGTATCAGGCAACATTGGATGAGCAGAGTTTAATATCATGATAAATGGTTTTCCAATTTCTTTTAATTCATTAACCACCCTTGATTCAGCCTCAAGATAATTACTTCTTGGAATATCACCAAATGAACCGTCAGTAGTAATAACTATACCTATAGATGAATGATCTCTAATTACTTTTTCTGTGCCTATTTCAGCAGCTTCTACAAACGGTATTTCATCATCATACCAGTATGACCTGTTTTCGTGATACCCATAAGTCTTTTTAAAAATTGCTCAAAAGCAACCTGTATTTTTCCTATACTAATACTTCACTTTTTTTAATTCTATAATGAATTTCTAGTTTTTTATCTTTTGTTACATATATCTTATCAATTAATCTATTCATAATCTCTCTTGTTGGATTTTTCATATCAAGAAAACTTTTAATTATATCTAAATATTCAACATAACAAGAGGAATCTTCATTTATACTAGAAATTTCTTCTTTTAATTTTTCTAATTTTTCGTTTGCAGTTTTAATATCTTCTTCAGTAGTTTTAAATAATCTTTGATAAGTTTCTACACTTATAATATTATTAAACTTATCATCATATAAAGAGTCTTGTTTTCTTTTTAATTCAGCTATCTTTAAATTAAGTTCATCAATCTTTTTAAGTTTATCTTGTTTAGGATCAACATATTGATTTTTGATGATATTTTCAAATTCATCTTTATCATTAATATATTGATTAGCCATAGTGCTTAACTTATTATAGACAGTATTTTCTAATTTAGTATAGTTAATATAATGGGAAAAACATATATCATACTTACTAAACTTACGATAGTTATTACAATTCATTGTAACTCTATCTCTTTTTTTATCATAACTAATACTCATTCTAGCACCACAGTCTTTACAATAAACTAAATCAGATAGGACATAATCAACATTTCTTCGTTCAGGATTATAATTATTTGAAGAATCTTTAATAGATTGTGCTATTTCAAATGTTTTTCTATCAACAAGTGGTTCATGTGCATTTTCTTTAATGCACCATTCACTTTCTGGAACATTTTTCATCTTCTTAATCTTATAATTTACTTTTTGAACTCTGTGTTGGATTAAATCTCCAACATAAACTCTGTTTTTGATGATATTACTAACTGATGTGTGTTTCCATATTTCAGGATGGTCAAAGTTATTTAATTTAGCACCAGAGTATTTATACATAATAGGTGTTGGCAATTCTTCTCTTGTTAAGATTTCAGCAATTTGTGAACTACCATAACCAGCAACATATAAATCAAATATCTTCTTTACTACAGGAGCAGTTTCTGGATCTGGCACTAATTTGTGCTTATCTTCGGGATCTCTCATATAACCATAAGATGGAGCACTACCACAAAATTTACCATCTTTTTTCATTTGAAGTAAGTTTGAACGAACTTTTTTAGAAATATCTTTTGCATACATATCATTCATACTTAATTTAAATGGCATCATGTCTGAGCCACTAGTTTCATAAAAAGTATCTATATCGTCATTTACGGCAATATATCTGACATCATTTTGTGGAAAAAAGGTTTCAACATAATAACCTGTCATAACATGGTCACGACCTAATCTTGATAAATCTTTTGTTATAACCATATTTATTTTTCCATTTTCAATGTCATTTAACATTCTTTTAAACTCTGGACGCTCAAAATTTGTTCCTGTATAACCATCATCAACATAAATATCAACTGCAACTAAATTCTGTGCTTTTAAATAACCAATTAATAGACTTCTTTGATTAGTGACACTTTCTGATTCTAAATCATCACCATCTTCACGAGATAATCTTATATAAATGGCTATATTAAAAATCGTATTGTCTATTGCATATCTATTATACACTTTTAACTCCTTTCAGTAGACAACACATTCACTTTATTAGTTGAATCAATTATACTATTTTTTTCGTCCGTTTTAAATACTTTTAATGAATTTTTATTAGCCATATAGTATTTATATATACAGCTTTTTAAAACTTCTTTTAAATCACAACCATTACTATCATAAAACTCTAATGTTTCGTACATGATTATTCCTCCACAATGAATTCTATGTGTAATAGTTTATAAAAATTACTATTCTTCATAAATTATCACAACTTTCTATTGATATTCTTTTAATAATTCTTCCATTTCTTTAAGTTCTTCTTCAGTAGGTGGTATTGCTTCACATCGTTTTCCGTCCCAAACTTCAACTCCATCTGGATCAAGTCTTATATGCGGACCTTTTCTACCAGTCATAATTTCATCTTGATTATTTGCTATATCTGTCACAGTTACAAAACTTTGAATTTTATTATTGGTAATATAAGAGTTAAGATAACCTTTTATAAATACTTTTGTTCCTTTAACAAAAAAATCTTTATATATTTCATAAAGATTTCGATTAATATTAAAACTAGCAAAAACTTTTCTTTCATCATATTTAAGAGTGGTTAAACCAAACTTAATATAATCATTTTTATTATCTGTGATACTATTAATAGTTCCAGATATAATTATTTCATTTAAATCATATTTCATTTTTTATCATTCCTTTCATTTTAATTTTTTTAAAAGATTTAAATTATTTAAATAAATTTAAATTTATATTATTTATTAATATTATTTATTATCTTATTTATTATATTAGAAGATACTCGCTATACTGATTAGAAGTATCTTGCTATAAACTCTAGAAGATATTTGCTAAATATATTCTTCTAGTATTAGGTTCACTTTCAACTCTAATATAGTTTTTCTTTCTTAAAGAAGCTATGCAACTAGTAATTGTTCTTCTAGATACTTTCATAAGATTACTTAAATATCTATTACTAGCAAAACAAAAACCCTCTTGCATTGATAGAGTAGTTATTAAACCCATTAAAAGTTTAGTAGTAGTAGATAAATCTTCATCTAATAAAACTACTACTGGAACTTCTACATACTTTAAATTTGTTATATCGTTATTCATAAATCATTCTCCTTTCTTAATTTTAGGCAATAAAAAAACTTGTAACCACTACTTACAAGTCATACTAATAATGACAATAAAATCCCTGTGTGAGATAAATCTCACTAATAGGTCGCTTGAAGTAAAACATACATACAACATATTTCAATCCCTTTTATTCTTTTATTTCGTTCTTTGAAATATGTTTTACTTCAAACTAGTTCATCTTATATTTCTATAAGATAGGTTCTAATATAAATCTACGAACATTTACTGAACCTTTATTTGTTAGCGATTCAATCTTTTCTAACAAATCTCGTATGTGTATAATCCTCGGCTGTATTCATTGAACCTTATATATTTGTTATCTTCTAGTATTTGTAGGTTCTTTTTGAATCCAACATTTGTTATACTCAACTTTTTTTGAACTTTCCCAATGCTTATACTTGTGAATTCACATCTTTGGGATTGTTCTGCACAGAGTATTTTGTATATCAGTTTTGTTTCAAACTTAATATTTTTATCTCTCCATACTCTTGGATCAATTAATTCTAGTTGCTTTTTTAATCTCATACATTTGACTTCCTCCTTTCTTTTTCTATGTTACCCATTTAATTTTAAAGTGGGTCCATTTGGAAACACATATAATATATCATACTAATTACATCATTATCAACACTTTTACTCAAAAAATTAAAAAATGTTGACATTTTTACCCAATAGGTGTATTATTATGGTGTGAGGTGAATTTCTATGCTAGAAAAAAATATCGGTGAAGTAATTACCGAAGCTAGAGAAAAAGCTAATCTTTCGCAAAGACAACTTGCAAAGTTGGCTAATATAAATAACTCTGAACTTTCTAAAATAGAATCAGGTGTTAGAAAAGAACCTAGTCCTAAAATACTTCGTAAGATAAGTAATGTATTAGATGTTAATTATAGTGATCTAATGTATATGATTGGACTAGGTATAGAAGTCAGTCCATTAAATCCTTTTATAAAAGATTATTATTCTAAATTAAAAGGAGATGAACTTAATGAGGCTGAAGTTAATGTTTTAGGAAATAAACAAAATCTAGAAAAATTAGTTTTATCTTGTGAAGAAAAATTAAATGATAAAAGCATAATAGAAAGTGAAAGAGAGTTATTACAAAATACTATTGAAGATACAAAGTATCAAATCAATACACAAAATGAAATTATTAATTTAATTCAAAGTTTAAAAGTAAAGGAGAGAAATAAAAATGCGAAATAGTAAGATATTAAAAATAGCAGTAATATTATTATCAATATTCTTTGTAGTAAGTTTTGGATTATCACAAATAATTGGAAGTGATTATTTTAAAAATATGTTCTGGGCTTCAACAGCATTACTTGCAGTTGGTCTTATATTAGATCTAAATGCATGGAGTAAATTAGGATTAGATGTTGATAAGAATAAATCAAAAACTATTAAAAGAAGTTTTGATGATAGCACAACATTGTTAGTTGTATTTTTCGGAACATTATTATGCTTAGTTGTATTATTTGATACATTGAATCATAATGTTATGAAAAATAATCTTGTCATAATAGGTGCATTTATTATGACATTAGAATTTGAATTATTTATGTATCTATCAGTATGGAATGCTAAAAAAGATACAGCAAATTTATTAAAGAATAATAAATAATTCAAATAAAAAAATAACCTTTTACCTTTTCGTTAGATTAGGTATTAGGTTATTTTTATTTAAAGAATACGTGGCACGTTTTGTGAGTTTACTCATGAAAGTGGCGATAGTATTCTTTCTTTTTTATGAAGTCGCAAGACAAAATAAAAAAGAGCAACATTCACTTACGATAGTTTGTGAAATGTTGCTTATCGGGTTTCAAAAGGGTGTCCCTTTGCACACTATTCCTAGTTGGCATTTTGCCGACTTGGTAGTGTGTTACTATCTTGCCTTAAAGATAGTTTCGAACGGAATATCTTAATCTTCCGAACTAATTAATAAATTGTAATTTGCATAACTTAGAATAACAATAATAAGCCAAAAAACATTATTGCAATTATTGAAAAAATTGTTGCAATTATTTTGATAATTGTATTTAATCTATTATTATTTTTTATAATTCTGCATAATAGTACATATGCGTATAAACCTACAACAGTTCCAAATGTATTGGTAATTAAATCTGTTATATCAGTAGCTCCGAGTTTAAAAAAATATTGGCTTATTTCAAAAATTAGACTAAGACTAAAACCACTTAAAATGATTCTTTTATTGCTAAGTCCAACCATTTTTAAATATATTCCAAATGGTACAAAAATCAGTAAATTTAAAAATGCTTCAAATAGTGGTATATCTCCTTCATATACATTTTCATAATAAAATGGTATTAGATTAATATCTCTTACTCTATGAATAGATGATATAGAAAAATTCATTCTAAATAGTATTACCCACACTAATATTATAATATAAATTACAAATAACGATTTAACCCATATATTTTTTGATTTTTTCATACATAAATGCCATCCTTTCTACAAATTACTATTTTTCTAACAGATCACTAAATTGTAATTTAGCGAAATAGTAACTTAATTTTCTTTTTTATTAAACATATG
>CAMJTE010000013.1 GCA_946408655.1 uncultured Caryophanales bacterium
TTTTGATTGCGAAGAAATACACTATCAAATTTACTCTTTTTTGCTGTAATCACTCGATTATTAGGTAAAAATTGTAATTTTGTGTTAAAATTATATTGTATAGTTTTGTAGGAGTTGGGATTATGGTTTCAAATTTCGATTTTGTTATGGATAATAGATTAGATGATATTAAAAATACGTGTATAGAAGCAGAAAAAGGATTAATGGTAACTGCAACTACTTGTGCCATTATGTCTAGAAAAGCACTTGAATTAGGCGTTAAATGGGTATTTGGAGTGGATGGAGAACTAACTATACCTTATCAGCAAACTTTAGCAACCCTAATCTATGATAGAAATTTTAGAAGTATTATCGATATTGGATTATTTAAAAAAATAGTATATATTCAAAAATTAGGTAATAAAGCAGTACATAGTAATAAAAAAGTTAGTAAGGAAGAAGCAGTACTTGCTCTTAAGAATCTTCATGACTTTATGCTATGGATTACATATCTATATTGTGATGAATATAAAGAACACAAATTTGATGAAAGTATTATTCCAAAACCAGAAAATAATAAATCATTAGAGAAAGAAAAATTAGAATTATTACAAAAAATAGAAGCTAATGAAAAAACAATAGAAGAACTACAAAAACAATACGAAGAATTAAGAAATGAATCTACTATAAACAGAAAAGAAAAGCAAAACTCAATTCCATTTGATATTAAAGATATATCAGAATTTAAAACTCGTAAACAATATATAGATTTAGATCTTGAAATAGCAGGTTGGGAATTTAACAGTAATATTATTGAAGAGGAACCTGTAACAGGAATGCCTAATGCATCTGGAGAGGGATTTGTAGATTATGTGTTAATGGGTGCAAATGGAAAGCCAGTTGGATTAGTAGAAGCTAAGAAAACTTCTAAAGATGCTAGAGTTGGTCAACAACAAGCTAAGATATATGCTGATTGTTTGGAAAAGAAATACGGACAAAGACCTGTTATATTCTTTAGTAATGGGTTTGATATATTTATGTGGGATGATGTAAATTATCCATATAGAAAAGTGTCAGGATATTATACTCAAGATGAATTACAATTATTGATTGATAGAAGAACATTGAAGAAAGATTTAAAGCATATTTCAATAGATGATAATATAACAAATAGAACATATCAACAAGAAGCTATAAAAGCTTTTTGTGAGGATTTAAATAATCATCAAAGAAAAGGTTTATTAGTAATGGCAACGGGGACAGGTAAAACAAGAACTGCTGTTTCTATTGTTGATGTATTAACAAACAATAATTGGGTTAAAAATGTTTTGTTCTTAGCTGATAGAGCAGAATTAGTTAAACAAGCAAAAAGATCATTTAATAAGTTAATGCCATCATTATCTACTATTAATTTATTAAATGAAAAAGAAAATGCAGAAAATGCTAGGATGGTATTTTCAACATATCAAACAATGATGAATGCCATTGATGAAGTTAAAACAAAAGATAATAAAAAACTATTTACAGTTGGTCATTTCGATTTAATAATAGTTGATGAAGCTCATAGAAGTATTTATAAAAAATATCAAGCTATATTTGATTATTTTGATGGATATTTATTAGGACTAACAGCAACACCAAGAAGTGATATTGATAAAAACACTTATAAAATATTTGAACTACAAGATAATGTTCCTACATATTCTTATGAATATGAAGAAGCTGTTGCTAATGGATTTTTAGTTGATTATCACACTATAGAATGTTCAACTAACTTCATAGAAAGAGGAATAAAATATAATGAATTATCTGATGAAGACAAAGAGTCTTTTGAAGATACATTTGCCGATGATGAAGAAATAACAGATACTATTGAGGCACCAAGTATTAATAAATGGTTATTTAATAATGAAACAATTGATAAAGTTTTAAATCTATTAATGGAAAAAGGATTAAAAGTAGAAAGTAATGATAAGTTAGGTAAAACGATTATCTTTGCTAAAAATCATAAACATGCATTAGCAATTGAAGAAAGATTTAATCTTTTATATCCTCAGTATAAGGGTGAATTTGCAAGAGTAATAGATATTCATACTAATTATCATTCATCTTTAATAGAAGACTTTTCTGACTGTACTAAAATGCCACAAATTGCTATTTCAGTAGATATGTTAGATACAGGAATTGATATTCCAGAAATATTAAATTTAGTGCTCTTTAAAGATGTTAAATCTAAAGTTAAGTTTTTACAAATGATTGGTAGAGGAACAAGACTTTGTCCAGATTTATTAGGATGGGGTAAAGACAAAAAAGAATTTTATATTTTTGATGCATGTAAGAACTTTGAATTCTTTGAACAAAATCCTAAAGGTAAAGAATCAACTCTTGGTATGAGTCTTTCACAATTTATTTTTGAATTAAAAGTTGATATCTTAAAAGAATTAGAAAAAGTAGAATATCTAAATGATGAAGATTATATCAAATATAAAAATCTATTATTAGAAGAACTTGTTGATATTGTAAATTCACTTAATACTTTAAAATTTGATGTTAAGCAACGAATTAAATATGTTGAAAAATATAAAGACGTAGTCAATTGGAATAATTTAACTGACTTAGCTGTAAAAGAAATAAAAGATAATTTAACATCACTGATTATTTCAAATGACAATGATGAATCTGCTAAACAGTTTGATAGATTAATGTTAGCTATAGAATTATCAAAGATGCTTAATATGAAATATGAAAGAGAAACAAGTCGTCTAAATCATATTGGAGAGGGATTGATAGGATTAATGAATATTCCTCAAGTTCAAGTTAAAAATGACGATATTAAAAAGATAATGGAAGATAATTACATTGAAAAAGTTGATATTCTTGAAATTGATCGAATTAGAGATTCATTAAGAGAATTAATTAAATATCTTCCTAAAAGAATAAGAAAAGATGTGTATACTGATTTTAGTGATGACATAAACATTGTTGAACATGATGATAGAAGAGTTGAACAAGCAGAATTATCTGACTATAAAAAGAAAGTAAACTTCTATTTAAGAAATCACTTAGATAATGAAATAATAACTAAAATAAGAAATAATGAGAAGATAAGCCAAGAAGAAATTAATAAACTTCAGGATATATTATTTAATGAATTAAACTCAAACAAAGAAGAATATAAAATGAACTATAATGATGAATCATTAGTATTATTAGTAAGAAAGACAGTTGGTTTATCTAAAGAAGCAATAGATAGAGAATTCTCTAAATATATTAATGAAAATGAATTAACTGTTGAACAAACAAGATTTATTAATTTAATTAAAAACTATATTATGAAAAATGGAGTAATTGATAAAAAGATATTAAATGAGGATCCATTTACTAATTATGGTGGTATACTTCAATTGTTTGATGGTCAAATGAATATAATTCAAATAATAATTATGATTATAGATTTGATAAATGGAAATGGATGTTATAAACAGCTAGATAATTAAAAAACAGAATTGAATTTACAAAATTAAATTTTTGTTGTACAATATCATTCACAAAGAAGAGAAAATATATTATAATTATATTAGTAAGATAGGTGAGGTGATAATTATGATTAAAGATGAAATGATAGATGCTAGTGTAGTGGCAAATTATTTTTTAACAAAGTCAGAATTAACACCAAAGAAATTACAAAAATTAGTATATTATTCTTATTCTTGGTTTATTGCATTAAATAATGAAAATGAAAATGAAATTAATTCTTTATTGTTTGATGAAACTCCAGAAGCATGGATACATGGGCCAGTATTTAAAAGTTTATATAGTAAATATAAAGTATTTAATTGGCATGAGATTCCAAAAAGCGATGAAACAATGGTTTTTGAAAATGATGATATTAAACCTTTCTTTGATCGAATTTGGAAAGTATATGGCAAGTATGATGCAGATCAACTTGAATATATGACTCATCACGAGTTACCATGGAAAAATGCAAGAAAAGGTATGTCTGCATTAGATCATTCAAATAAAGAAATCAGTAAAAAAGATATATTTATTTATTTTAATAGTTTAGCTAATGAATAATTCAAAAATTAAAGCTACATCTATAAAAAAACAGGATACCTTAATCAATGCTAGGAAACAAACTAATGTTGATGATAAAAAGGTATCTTTTTCATTTTCAGATTTTCAAACTCATAGTATAAATATTAATAACTTTAATAATTACTATTTTAATGTAGAGAGCAGTCGCAATGCAGTTTCAGATTTTTTTAGTATAATTAGTGGTATATCTAATTTAGATTTTAAAGAACTTTTTTCTAATGCAACTAAAAAAGAATATCATTTAAATAAATTATATGATGAAGAAGTGGTTAGCAGAATAGAATATGTTTTAATGAATGGCTATTCATTTCCAAAGGAACGAATAGATGAATTTGAAAATTTGTATTTTGAATTTCAAATATCAGATGGCAAACGAGTAATTTGTTATATAGTTGATAATGTTATTTTCCCTTTATTTATTGATTGTAATCATATGATTTGTAAGGAATCATCAAGAAATATAAAATCAAAATCATTGTATAAAGTCCCTTCGAGTTTTCATAAATTAAGTGAAAAAGATTTGTCTATACAAGAAAAAAACAATAGTGATTATATTAAAGAAATAATAAATGAATACCAAATAAATAACGATATGACATCTGATGAAATTATAGATTTATTAAGCGAAATAGTTAATTAAATTAGGTACCATTTAGGTACCAACAGACTAATAAATACCATTTTATTAAGGTTGTTATGAAAATGTAATGGCTATAAAAGGGCGATTTTAAAAGAAATTAACACATACAGAGATTCAAAGGGCGAGCCCCCTGAAGAGAGCGAAAGCTCTCATTTTTGTTTAAATTAAAGGATAAAAAACCTATTAGATATTTTTAGGTACTAAATTAGGTACGTGAATTTAGAAAAATACTAATTTTTTTGATAAAATTTTAGTATTTTCTTTTTATAACAATATTGACATTTGTACTGATAGGAGATAAAATGAATGTGTAAAAGCCAAAAGGAGAATGTATATGGATAAAATGACTATAAAAGAATTTAAAGATCAAAGTAATATTGAAATAATACAAGAGTTAATGAAAATTAATAACGGATATATCACATCTAAACAATTAACTGAATTGGGTATACATAGAATGTATCTAAATATTATGGTAGATAGAGGTATTATAGAAAAACTTGATAATGGAATATATCTAGATGTTAACAAATTTCCAGATTCTTATTATGTACTAAATATGAACTTACCAGGTATTATATATTCTCATATGACTGCATTATACTTTCATGGAATGTCCATTAAAGCTCCTAATGATAAATACGATATAACAGTTAAGAAAAATTATAATAGCATTAAGTTAAAAAAACATAATGTATTTTATGTATCTGATGATATTTATGAATTAGGATTAACAGAAGTAATAACACCATTTGGTAATAAAGTTAGAGTATATGATATTGAAAGATGTATTTGTGATATTATTAGATCTAAAAAAAGAATGGATATAGAACATCTTAAATATAGCTTAAGAGAATATATTAAGAGAAAAGGTAAAGATTTAGTTAAACTTTCAAAATATTCAGATAAAATGGGTATTAAAAAAGAAGTTATGGATTTGTTGGAGTGGTTTTATGAATAAGATAATAGTTAATAAAATTAAATGTAAAAAATGTGGAGATATAATTGAATCAACACATAGACATGATTTTAAATTTTGTAAATGTGGAGCAGTTGCAGTTGATGGTGGAAAAGATTATTTAAGAAGATTAGGATATGAAGAAGATTATGAAGAATTATCTGAAATAGAAAAGGAGGATAAAAAAGATGAATGATAAATATATATTTGAAACTGAAAGTTCTAGAGAAATGGAATTAGTTTCATCTAGACATAAAATATTATCAGTATTAGAAGATATAAAAAATTGGCGTAGAGAATTATATAAAGGATATGATAATAATGTAAGAATCTTATGTAATGGTAAATTATATACACGTACTGAGTTTGAAGAAGCAAGAGATGAGTTCCCAAAAGATGAACATGGATTAATAAAAGATTGTAAACACGTTTATTTAGATGATGATTTAATAGATAAAATAGATGATTTACTTTCTGAAGTTAACTATTTATTAGATTACTAAATTTTATTTATGTATTGACAAATTAAATAATAATTAGTAAAATATCAGTTATTATTTACACTTTTGTGAAAAAATCACAAAATTAATAAAAATAAGTATACTTTTTTATAATTTGAGTATATAATATTAATAGGAGGAGATAAAAATGCTTATAGAATTTAGTGTTAAAAATTTTTTATCATTTAAAGATAAAGTTACATTATCAATGGAAAAAGGTAATGGTGATGAAAGACTAGAAAATGTATTTGCTAAAAATGATGTTGATTTATTAAGAACAACTGCTATTTATGGTGCAAATGCATCTGGTAAAACAAATCTTTTAAAAGCTTTTACTTGTGCTATATTGATGATTAGAAATTCTAATTTTATGAATGCTACTGGAAAATGGTTTTCTATTAAACCTTTCTTATTTAATGAAAAAACAAGTAAGGAACCTAGTGAATTTGAATTTATTTTTATTGCTAATGATGTTAAATATAGATACTTCTTTAGTGCAGATGCAAATAAGATATATGATGAAATTTTAGATGCATATTATACACAGAAGCCAACAAATATATTTACAAGAACAAATACAAATAATTATGAATTTAATAATGATAAAGCTAAATTAGATTCAATAGCTGCTAAGAATACTGAAAATAAATTATTCTTAACTACTGCAACAACTTGGAATTATGATAAAACAAAAGATGCATTTTTATGGTTTAGTGAAAAAATTGATACATATGATTCATTCGATAAGATATCAGATCAGGATTTAATTGAATATAGTAAAAATAATGGAGAATTAAAAGAATTTGCTTTAAAATTACTAAAAGAAGCTGATATATTTATAAAAGATATTCATGTTGATTATGAAGAAAAAGAAATGGATAATGCAATGATGGATATGTTAATACCACCACTTGCTAGAACTAACGGAACTTTTAAAATGTCTAACGTTAGAATAGAATTAGAACATGAAATAACTGATAAAGATAAAAATAAACATATTTATAGTTTGAATTTCAATGATGAATCTTCAGGAACAAGAACTTTATTTGCATTAGCACCATTTTTAAAAAGATCATTTGAAAATACAAAAACAATAGTAGTAGATGAATTAGAAAAAAGTATGCATCCAGCATTAGTAGAATTTATTGTAAAATTATTCAATAATAAAGATATTAATAAAGCTAATAGTCAGTTAATATTTATAACTCATGCAACAAATTTATTAACAATAGAATTATTAAGAAGAGATCAGATATGGTTTACTGAAAAAAATCCAGATACTGGTGTTTCAGAATTATATCCACTTGATTCGTTTTCAGTTAGAAAAGATGAAAATATTCAGAAAGGTTATATAAATGGTAGATATGGAGCAGTTCCATTTATAAAAGATATTGATTCATGGCCAGAAGATATGTAGGACCTAATAGAAAGAAAAGACCAATAATTATAATCGGTTCTGAGGGTGAAGGTAAAAATACAGAAAAGTGTTACTTTGGAAACTTTTCACATAATAATTTAAGAATTAAATTTTCTACTGGTGGAAGTACTGATCCAAAAGGAATGGTTGATGATTTAATTAATTATATGCATAATATAGATGCTAAAGATGAAGATTATATAAGAACATTCCTAGTACTAGATACAGATTTAAGTGAAAAACGAATAAGTGAAATAAAAGAAATAGAACAAAAATGTAAAGAAAATAATATAGAAATCATAACTTCAGCTCCAACATTTGAAATATGGTTTTTAATGCATTTTAGAAATAATAAATTAAAATTTTTAACAAGTAAAGATGTAAAAAGGGAATTAGAAAAAGTTAATGGTACATATTCAGAAACTATGGATATGTATAATAAAATTAAAAATCAAACAGATGATGCAAGAAGTACTGCACAATCTATTGAACAACAAATTATTAAAGATGGAGACGATTTACTAAAATCTAATCCATATTCTAGTGTTTATAAGATATTAGATGCAATAGATGAATTTAATAATTTGAAAGATTAAAATAATTCTCTATATATAACAAAATATATATGCTATAATGTAGTAAAGAAAGCGCTAGTACAGGCTTGATTAACAAGTTTTTGTATTGGCGTTTTTTAGTAGTAAAGGAAGTGAACTTTAATGATAAATAAGGTTACAATGGCAAAAGTTGCGAGTTACAAAGAGCAGACGGAATTAATTACTGATAAACCAATTAATTTGATTTATGGTTTAAATGGAACTGGAAAAAGTACTTTTTCAAATTATTTATATGATACTGATAATGATTTATACAAGTATTGTAATATAGAAAGCAATGGAGATTTCAAAATATTAGTATACAATCAACAGTTTATAAACGATAATTTTTATGAGGATTCTTTTAAAGGAATATTTACATTATCTAAGGAGAATAAAGAAGCTAAAGAAAAAATTAATGAATTAACTATTAAGATAAATGGTTTGAGAAAAGTTAGAGAAGAAGGATTTTTAAATATTAATAAAATAAAATCAGATATTGAAAATCTTGATACTAACTATCAAAATCTTATTTGGAATATTAAAAAGAGTTATGATAATAAAAATTATTTAGATTATTGTTTTGAAAAAATAAAAAAGGATAAGAAAACATTTTTTGACTTTTTTATAAATATTAATGATAATGGCACTGATGAAAAAGATGTTACTATTGTTGAAAAAAATATAAAAGAATTAAATACAAATAACGATTTGTTTCAAAATATTCCAGAGTTTATTAATAGTGTTGATAATATAGAAAGTGATCCACTATTTAAAAATGCGGTAGTTGGAAGCAAAGATAGTTATTTGGCAGAACTAATTGAAAAATTGAGTTCTTCAGATTGGGTAAAAAAGGGTATTGGCTACATCGACTTAAGTAAAAAAGAAGTACAAAAATGTCCTTTTTGTCAAAAGAAACCATTGATACTGAATTAGTTGAAGAATTAAAAAAATTATTTGATACAACGTATGAGCAAATCTTGAGTAAAATTGAATTTTATTATAATAGATATGAAAGTTTTTATAATGAAATACCTGTAATAAATTTAGATAATCTACCAATAGATAATAGTGTTGTGGTTGATTTATCAAATAAAATAAATAGTTATAAAAGTTTAATTGTAAATAATATGAGCAAAATAAAAGAAAAAAAGAATATGCCAAGTATGATTATTAATTTAGAATCATCTAAAGAAATAGTGGAAATAATTAATCAAGAAATCCAAAGTATTAATATTAAAATAAATGAAATAAATCAGAAATTAATAAATAAAAAAGAAACTTTACAAAAATATAAAGCTGATTTTTGGACAATACTTAAAAGAAATAATAATTCTACTATTAGTTCATATTTATCAGAGCAAGAAAAACTAAAAGAGTTATTAAAAAATCAAATTGAAGTTGTCACAAATACAGATAATGAAATCCAATTATGCCAAAATCTTATTACTGAACAACAAAAGAGAACTATCAATATTGATGAATCAATAAGTAATATTAATAATATGCTTATTGAAATTGGTATAACAGATTTTCATATCACAAAATCATCAGAAAAAATGTATAAAATAGTTAGAGATGATGAAGATAATAATATTTTTAAAACTCTAAGTGAAGGAGAAAAAATGATTATAAGTTTTCTTTATTTTGTTGAATTATGTAAAGGAACTAATAACCCTGATTCTAGTGTTTTAGATAAAGTAATAGTTATTGATGATCCTATAAATAGTATGTCACATTTATATGTTTTTAATGTTGGAAGATTAATTAAAAAAATGTTTTTTGATAATTATATGCAAGTCTTTATTTTAACGCATAGTCTATACTTCTTTTATGAATTGGCATATATAAAAAAGGAAGATAGAGAATTAAATCAAAAATTATTTAGAATTACAAAGAAAAACAAAGAAAGTAAATTTGAAGATATGCATTATAGTGAAATTCAAAATGATTACCAAGCTTATTGGTCTGTTATTAAAGATAAATCCTCTAATCCAGCATTAATTGCAAATTGTATGAGAAATATTGTTGAGTATTTTTTTTGATTTATAGAAAAAAATTCTTTAAATAATGTATTTCAAAAACCGGAATTTCAAGACAACAAATTTTAGGCTTTTAATAGATATATAAATAGAGAATCACATTCTTTTGGAGAGAATATTTTCGATATAAAAGAATTTGATTATGATGTGTTTTTTGAAGGATTTAAATTAATATTTGAATTATCTGGTTATGATAAACATTATAAATCTATGATGAAACAAAAAAATGACCTAATCCATTAAAGGACTAGGTCATCTTCTTTTTTATTATCTAAATCTTCATTATAATCGTAATAATCAGCATCTTCATAATCAATAATTTTTTCTTTATGTTCAGGGAATTCTTTTTGTTTACTTTCTAATAATTTAGTATTTTGAACTTCAATTATTTGAACTATATTTTCAAGTCTATTTTGATACATATGAGAGTAGGTATTAAGTGTTTCATCAATTTTAGAATGTCCTAAATATTTAGCTACTAATGTTATATTAGCACCCCTATCAATTAATAGCGAAGCGCAGCTATGCCTAAAGTCATGAACTCGTATATCTTTAACACGTGCTTTAAAAGTATTATTAGATTTTCTGGCTCTTAAAGTAGTATCTGGTAGTGGATCAATATCTCCAAATACATACCAGTTATCATTAAAGTTATAATAACTACTACAATCATCATATAGATCTTTTAAATAGTTTAGTAAGAAATTTGGAATAGGTATTGTTCTATAACTGGACATTGTTTTAGGACTTGATACAGTATATGGTTTACCGGTTACTGGATCAGGTGTTTTTGTTATGTTTTTATTTACTGATAAACAACTTTTATTAAAGTTAATATCATTCCATGTTAATCCTCTTAATTCACCATTTCTAAGTCCACAATAGAATAGTGTCTGAAATAAACATATCCATTTTAAATCATCTTCTACAGATAAAAACTTTTGAAATTCTTCTGGAGTATAAAAAACATTTCTTTTTTTCTTTCATTTGGATTAGTAAAATTAGTCATTTTATTATAAACTTTAACAAAGTTTAAATCATACCATTTAGTTCCAAAATTCATAATAGCTTTTAAATATTTATATACACCATTTTTATATCTAGTAGATATTTTCTTTTCATTAATGTATTGTCTCCATGATTCAAAATGTTTTATATTAAATGATTCAACTTTAATATTAAATAAAGGTTCAAGATAAGGCATCATATTTCTATAATTATAGAGTGTAGTAGATTTAGCTTTATCTTGTTGATATTTATAATGCTTATTAATTAATTGTTTGAATGTTAGATTAGTAAATTCAGTCATATTTTTAATATTAACTTTGTATTCTGCTTCATGATCTTTAGCGTCTCTTCTGGTAGCGAACTTCTTAGAGTGATATCTTCTAGGTCTACCTAAATAATCTCTATAAGTTATATCTACTACCCAAGTTCTACCATCCTTAGTAGCGTATTTACTTTTAACTTGTCTTATAGCCATATATCTTCTCCTTTCTTATTAGCTTTATCGAATTCTCGTTGCGCTTCTTCATCCATTTCACGAGCTCTTTTACCAGCCATAACAGATTCTGCAAATGATACATAATTATGTACATATGGCATTGGTCTTCTTTTCATAATAATATCTAAAGCACGAGTAACTTTACTAAAAGCATTTTTATAGTATTTTAATTCTTCATCTTTAGATAATTCTTTAGATTGTTCATATTTTTCCTTTTGATTCGTTTACTTATTATCATCCTTTTGAACGTTCGACTGATTCTACTAAAAGAGTTCGTACATTATTAATGCCTGAACAATTATTAAGTTTATCAAAATCATATAACTCATATAATGAAATACTTTTATTAGAAAAAGGTAAAACACCAACTGATATAGATAAAAGTATTGATAAGTTTAAGAGGGTTGCACTTTATTGTGTAGATGAGATAAGACAACAAGATATTGAGTCTGCTAAAAGAAACGGTACAGGAATTGTTTTGGTTAAATCATCTGATTATATTTATGATAACTTAGTTGGTGATAATAATTATCTATCAAATGATCTTGATTATAATTATTTTGATGGCTTTTATGAAAGAGAAAAATTTGAAAGAAATAGATAAATGGTTATAAATCTTGTATATTTAAATCTTATTATCGCTTTTAGTCTACCATTAAGTAGGCTTTTTTGTTCTACTAATTACTACATTAGACAATAATATTTTAATTTGCTATAATATAGAAGTCGTAAGAAGTTAGGTGATGTAGTATTTATAATGTAGTTGAGTATTTAGAAAGTTCTTCTAAAAAACATCCAAGTAAGATTGCTATTATAGAAGAAGATAAAAGAATAACTTACAAAGATTTAAGTAATTATAGTAAGCAAGGTGGGACTTACTTTATTGATAATAATATCGTAAATGAATTAGTTTTAGTGTTTATGGATAAAGGAATAAATGCTTTAATTACATTTTTTTCTAGTATATATGCAGGATGTTATTATTCGTTAATTAATCCTGAATTACCTCAAAATAGGGTAGATCAAATAATAAAGACAACTAGAGCTATCTATGTAGTAACAGATGATGTACATGAAGAGTTAGCTAAAAAGTATTTTAGAGGTATTAAAATAATTAATATTAATGAATTAAAGAGTTATAAAATAGATGAAGATAGATTAAAGATTATTAAAGATAATCATATAGATATTGATCCATTATATGTTAATTTTACATCAGGTTCAACTGGTGAACCTAAAGGAGTTGTAATATCACATCGTTCAGTAATAGATTTTATAGATAAGTTTACTAATCTATTTAATTTTAGTGATAAAGATATAATTGCTAATCAAGCGCCGTTTGATTTTGATGTATCAGTAAAAGATATTTATTCATCAATTAGAGTAGGGGCTACTTTAGTAATAATCCCGCGTTCTTATTTTTCTAATCCTACTAAATTATTAGATTATTTATGTGATAATAAAGTTACCACTATGACTTGGGCAGTATCTGCACTATGTCTCATAACAACCTTCCATGGCTTAGATTATAAAGTTCCAGAAAGTGTTAATAAGGTAATATTTAGTGGAGAGGTTATGCCTATTAAGCATTTAAAAAACTGGATAAAGCATTTGCCAAACGCCACATTTGTAAACGTATATGGGCCAACAGAAATAACTTGTAATTGTACATATTATGTTATAGATAAAAATAAAGAGTATGAAAAAATACCTATAGGTAAACCTTTTCCAAACGAAAGAGTTATATTATTAGGTGAAAATGAAAAAGAGATTAAAGAACAAAATAAAGTAGGAGAAATATGTGTGATAGGCACATGTTTGGGACTAGGATACTATAATAATCTAGATCAAACAAATAAAGTGTTTGCAAAAAATCCTAATCAAAAGTATTATTTTGAAAGTATGTATCATACAGGAGATTTAGCTTACTATGATTCTAATAATGATTTTGTATTTAATGGAAGAAGGGACTTTCAAATTAAATATCAAGGTCATAGAATAGAGTTAGAAGAGATTGATAAAGCAATTAATAGCTGTGATAGTGTAGTTAGAAGTTGTACAATCTTTGATGAGAATAAATTAAAGTTATATGGATTTTATATTGGAGATATAACTAATTTTGATTTAAAGAAACAATTAAGAGAAGTATTACCAGTATATATGATACCAACTTCTTTAATTAAAGTAGATGAATTTCCATTAACTAAAAATGGAAAAATTGATCGAAAAAGATTACTAGAATTAAAGGAGGATAAAAAATGCCTTACGAAGATTTAATAAATAATTTTAAAACACCAATGTATGTATTTGATATCAATAAATTAGTTACTAGAATTAATTATTTAAAGTCTAAATTTACTAATAAATCATTAGTATATGCAGCAAAAGCAAATACTTTTGTTGCCAAAGAATTAGATAAATATGTCGATAAATTTGAAATATGTTCAAATGGTGAATTTGATATATGTAATAATTTAAATATTAATCATAATAAAATGCTTATATCAGGTGTCTATAAAGATTATGAATCTATTGATAAGATGATGAGGTATGATATAGATAGATTTACTATTGAATCAATTGAACAATTTAAATTATTAGAAAGCGTGTGTATAAAACACAAGAAAAATGTTCACGTTCTAATAAGACTAACATCTAATAATCAATTTGGTGTTACGGAAGAAGAAGCAAAATATATTATTAAAAATAATAAAGAATTAATAATAGATGGTATTGAGTATTTTTCTGGAACACAAAAAACATCCTTAAAAAAGATTAATAAAGAAATTGACTATATAAAAGAGTTTGTAGAGTCTATAGAACAAGAGTTTAATTTTGAAATTAAAGAAATAGAATATGGCCCAGGACTTCCTATACATTATTTTGTTGATCAAGAATTTGATGAAGATACATTTTTTGATGAAATTAATACTATTTTAGAAAAGTTAGGTAATAAAAAAATCTTGCTCGAAATAGGTCGTAGTATGGTTGCAACTTGTGGTTATTATTTAACTAAAGTTGTAGATATGAAGACTAATAAAAATGGTAATTATGTAATTGTAGATGGTGGGATAAATCATTTAGTGTATTATGGTCAGACTATGGCTATGCGTATACCTTATTATGAAGTATACCCAAAAAGAGAAAAAGAGATAAAGAATTATAATATATATGGTTCACTATGTACAATTAATGATATAATAGTTAAGAACATTGATTCATTTGAATTACAAATAGGTGATGTTTTTATATTTAAGAATGTAGGTGCTTATTCATCTACAGAAGGAATATCTTTATTTTTAAGTAGAGATTTACCTTGTATAGTATTATACAAAGATAATAAATTTATTAAAGTAAGAGATAATTTAAAAACAAGTGATATAAATTATCCAAATTATTAAGGAGTATGATTTATGGAAAAATTAATTGAAATATTAGAAGAATTACAACCAGATGTAGATTTTAATACAGTAGAAAATTTAATTGATGGAAGATATTTAGATTCATTAACAATACTATCATTAGTTGCAGAGATTGAAGAAGAATTTGATGTGGAAATTCCAACAGTAGAAATTATTCCAAGTAATTTTAATTCTGCTAAAAGTATTTGGGCATTAATTGAAAAATTAAAAGAACAATAATATGTCTTATTTTGATCCAGGTTTTATTTTTCTTGCTGTACCAATTCTACTTCTTATATATAATTTAGTACCTAAAAAAATTAGACCGATTATATTACTAGTATTTAGTTTTGGTTTGTTTATTTTTATTAGTAAGTGGTTAGTTGTATTTTTAATACTATCTATATTAACAATATATTTTGTAGCAAATTATTTAGATAAATTAAATAAAAAGAGAAATGAATTAATAAATGAAGAACCAGATAATAAAAAAGCAATAAAAGAAAAATATAAAAAATATAAAAAAAGAATTTTAATTTTAGGAATAATAATTAATGTATCATTTTTATTCTTTTTTAAATATTTAAATTTTTTTGCAACTAATACAAATTTATTGTTAGACTTATTTAATATAGATTTTAACTTTAAAATAATGAATTTTCTTGCACCAATCGGTATATCATTTTATACGTTGGAAGCATTATCATATATACTAGATGTTTACTATGAGAAAATAGAAGCAGATAAAAATATATTACGAGTAGCTTTATACTTATCATTCTTTCCACAAATCATGGAAGGGCCAATTGCAAGATATAGTGATACTGCTAAAGATTTATATGCTGGATATAAAGTAACATATAATAATTTTTGCTTTGGATATCAAAGAATACTATATGGATTTGTAAAAAAAATAATTATTGCCGATAGATTAAATTTTTTAGTAAATACTGTATTTGATAATTATCATACATATAGTGGAGCTACTATATTAGTAGGTGTGATAGGTTATACAGTTATGCTTTATATGGAATTTTCAGGTACAATGGATATTGTAATAGGGATTGGTGGGTTCTTTGGAGTAAAAATAAAAGAAAACTTTAGACAACCATTTTTTGCTAAAAATATATCAGAGTTTTGGACAAGATGGCATATAAGTTTAGGACAGTGGTTTAAAGATTATATCTTCTATCCCGTATCTTTATCAAAAAGAATGAAAAAGTTAACTTTAAAAGCAAGAAAGGTGTTAGGTAATCGTTTTGGTCCACTTATTAGTGGAGCCATTGCTTTGCTTGCTGTATGGTCACTTAATGGCTTATGGCATGGAGCAGGGTACACATTTCTATTTTATGGAATGTATCAATTTACTTTAATACTACTAGGTAATATATTTGAACCAACAATAAATAATACTTGTAAAAAATTACATATTAATAGACAAAATATAGTATATCGAGTATTTCAATCAGTAAAAATGACTTGCTTTGTATTTATAGGTGAGTTATTCTTTAGAGCTCCAACTGTAAAAGTAGGATTTGGTATGTTAAAAAGAATATTTACAAGTTTTAATTTACATAATACACTTAAAAGTAATCAATTATTTACACTCGGACTTGATATAAAGGATTATTTTATAATAATAGTTACACTAGTAGTTATATTCATTATTGTAATATTAAAAGAGAAAAATCATAACATAAGAACTGAAATAAGTAAAAAGAATATTGTTATTAGATGGATGATATATTACATATTAATTCTTTCAATTATTATTTTTGGAGCATATGGACCTGGATATATTCCGGTAGATCCTATATATGCAGACTTTTAGGGGCGTAGTATGAGAAATGTAGTAAAAGCATTACTATTTACTGTTATTTTATTTATATTAATAATAATATCAGAAGTAGTATTAATTCCTGGCTTAGATATTAGGAAAAACGGAATATTTAAACAAGCAAATTATGAATTATTAGGAGAAAAAAAGAATACCATAGATGTTATATTCTTAGGAGATAGTTTAGTATATAGTTCTATTTCACCTATGGAAATATGGAATAATTATGGATATACAACATTTGATTGTACTGAGGCCGCTCAAGTAATAGGCGATGCTTATAGTTATTTAAAAGTAGCTATTGAAAATCAACATCCTAAAATAATAATGATG
This sequence comes from uncultured Caryophanales bacterium, assembly GCA_946408655.1. Classification (GTDB taxonomy): domain Bacteria; phylum Bacillota_I; class Bacilli_A; order RF39; family UBA660; genus RUG12438. The sequence continues at coordinate 17,303 of CAMJTE010000013.1, forward strand.
GAAGCTAATGTAATGTTTAGAAATCCAAGAAAAAGAAAATTTAAAGATAAAATAGCATACATATTAAAACAACTTGTTCCAATAGCTAAATATCATGATAACTGGAAAAAATATATAGGGGGATTTTCAAAGAATAATTGGATTAATCCTGATAAAGGATATAAATATATAACGGATATTAAATCATCTAAAAATAAGAATTATATGAGTTTTTCTAATGAATATGAAATAATACCAGAACAAAATATACCTTATATAAAAAAGATAATAGATTTATGTAAAGAAAACAATGTTAAATTAGTATTAGTTAGCATGCCTTCACAAAAGTCTTGGAGATATACAAAACATAATACAACGTTAAAGGTTGCACTTGAAAACAAATTAGAATTTATAGATTTAAACTTAATTAACTTAAATATTGATTGGAAGACAGATACAAAAGATAACGGTTCACATTTAAATTATTTAGGAGCAAAAAAAGTTTCCAATTATATTGGAAAGTATTTAAAGAATACTAATTTAGTTATTGATCATAGAAATGATATTAGGTATGAATCATGGTATAAGGCATTAGAAAAATATAGAAAAGCATCATTTAATAAATGATGCAATTGCGACTGCATAATCGCCATCGTGTGATATAGATAATGATATATTATATGAATTAAGATAATCTAATTCATTATGAAATATGAACGAGGGTGCTTTATTAGAAGCATGTATTATTTCAATATCTTTTAAGGAATAATTATTTATTCCTTTTTTTAATGCTTTAAGCAAAGCTTCTTTTGCACAAAATAAACCTGCTAATGTTTGAATGTTATTATTTATATATTTTATTTCATTTGTATTAAAGTTATCGTTCATAAATTTATTATTATCTATTAAAGTATTAAATCTATCTATTTTTATTAAATCTATTCCATTAGAAATCATATTATCACCACCTCCATTATAGCACACACTCCTAAATATAATAATTTTAGGTTACAAAATTATATATTTTTTTAAAAAATAGTGTAAATAGAGTCTTAAAATTCTTAAAATTGCAGCATGTGGTGATATAATATGATAGCTCGTTTAGATTTCTAGAATTAGTTGAGGAGGTGAATCGGATGGGAGTAATTGATTATCAGGTGTCTGCGCATGGCATAATTGAAAGGGGTGTGTTTTATAATTATATGCATAAATTAGGATATAAGGATGAAGGATATACTAAAGAGCAAATGATTAATAGTCCTTATCCTTTTGGTATATGCATCAAAAAGAAAAGAATTATGATCATTGAAAGTCCAACAATATGTTTTTTGGTGCAAAAGGCTGGAAATATGAAAACTGTTGAGGAGTTTATACAAATAATAAAAATAAGAAAAAGATGGTATGACTTACAGTTTTGTGACTATTATAAATTGTGATAATCCATTATAAATACTAGCATTTGCCTTGATTGATATTTTTAAGATAATTGGATAATTTATCAAAAATATCCCATTTTTTCAATAAAAATATGTAATTTTATTAATGTTAATCCATATAAAGTGTTGGTTTTATTAGTGTTTAAGTCACAAAACTGTAACGGTATGACAAGTTCATTAAATAAGATAGAAATTTGCTTCTATCTTTTTAATTAGTTTTATGATATACTATATTCAAGATAGGAGTGATACTTATGGAAAATTTAAGTGATATTGAAAAAATATTGAACGATTTACAAACTTGCATTGAGATATTAATAGAGGCATTGAAAGATAGAGAATCTGTGTCATTAACAAATAATGATACATTTAGATCAATTCAGTTATGTATAAAAGAGTTAGAGAAATACGATAATAAAAGTTTAAGGGAGATATTTGGTTATTATAGAGCAACACTTGCGCATCTTAACAAAACTTTTAGCGATAAGGAAAATATCAGTAATGAAATGATAGACAGTGTAACTGGATGCTTGAAAGATATAAAGATTTTAAAGAGTAAAATTGGTATAAATTTGCCTTTTTATAAATTTTTTGAAGATTTAAAAAGAGTATCTAGAGACTTAAACGGTATTAACAGTAGTTTATTCTTAAAAGATAGTGATACTACAAAGAATTGCTTAGAAATATATGAAATTATAATAGGAAAATATGAAAGAATAATTGCTGGTTTAAATGAGTTAAGGTCAGATATGAAAATTAGTGACTTTGATAATATGAAATTAGATTTAGATGTAAATTATAATACGTTAAAAGCTAATTTAAATGAAATGTATAGAGAAATTCTTGCTTCCAATATAGATATTGCTGATCCATTGTTAAATAAGTTAAGGATGCTCGTAAGCCACGAAAAATATGAATCAGTTCTTAAAACAAGCATGGTAAATAAAGCAATTAATAATGGCTTAAGAAGGAAAGAAATTATTAATAATTTTGAGATGTTGCTGGATTCTCTAAATAAAATAATAGACAGATATAAAGATTGTAAAGTTGATAAGAGTAAAATTAAAATTGATATAGAAATTCCTGATAAACCTAATATCGAAGCTTCAAAAAATAATGATGTTGATATTCCACATTTTATTGAAGAAAATTATGATAGGCATAGAGAGTCTGCTAGTAGTCATATATCAAATATTCAAAATATTTCTTATGATAGTAAAGTTGAACGATTTATTGCTAGATTTGCAGTTTTAAAAAGAAAGCTTCAAAAAAGAGGGGCTTTAACGAAAGAAGAAGTTAAATTATATAATAAGTTGGAGTCAGAATTAGACAATTTAATTAACGGAAAAGGTAGCTTTGTAAGCAAAATAAGATTTAATTATTATTTTAACAAATTAAATAAAAAGCTTAAGCTGTTCAGAAACTCTGGGTATACCCGAGGAAATACAAGCACTAAAAAAAGGAAGTGATTGTTCTTCCTTTTAATGTACATATATTTATGCAGCTTGTTTATCTAGTGTTCTTTTTTCTCTCGCACTAATTCTCACTCTTTTACCATTAATATTAACAACTTGTAAGTTTGGTTTTTGTGAATGTTTAGTTGCTCTTAAAGAGTGTGATCTTCTATTACCAGCAAGTGGTTTTTTCTCAGTTGCTTTTTTTGCCATATTATTCCTCCTCTGAAAGTTTTTCTCTGCCTATACAGTTTAACACAATTCCTAATTTTAGTCAAATATTTTGTTTATTTTTCTTTAATTTATTGAAAAAAACTAGGGTAATTGCTAAAATAATGGTATATATAGGGAGGTTTATATGTTTGTACCACTAAATATTAAAACTGATTCATATCTGCAATCTAGTCTTATTAGTATTAATTCACTAATTAGTTTTGCTAAAAAGAATAATCTAAAAGCACTTACTATTACCGATAATAATATGTATGGTGTAATTACTTTTTATAAAGCTTGTATTAATAACGATATTAAACCTATAGTTGGATTAGAAGTTAAAATAGATGATTTAGTGGTAATACTATATGCCAAAGGCTATGAAGGATATCTTAATTTAGTTAAAATATCAACAATACAAAGTGAGGCACAATTAGATATATTAAAACTAGTTAGTTTAAGCAGTGATTTAGTGTGTATTATTCCTTATGAATCAATTTCTCTATATGATAAATTAAAAGATTATTATAAAGATATATTTGTATCTTATAAGAATAATAATGAGAAAAATAATATAACAGTTAATAAAGTATATATGAATTCTATATTGTATTTAGATTCTAATAATTCTAAGTATATGAAATACCTAGAAGCAATTAGAGAAAATTTAACAATAAAATTTATTGATACAGACTATAAAGATAATTATTTGAAATTAGAAGATGAAATAATTAAAGGTGATATAGATAATAACTATTATATAGAAAGTATCTGTAATCTAGAGATTAAGTTTAATAATGATATACTACCTAAATATAATAATAATCTTGGTATAAGTAGCTATGATTACTTAAAAAGATTATGCATTAATGGAGCTAAGAAAAGATTTGGATCAAGTATTGGCAAGAGTTATCAAGATAGACTTAAGTATGAGTTATCAATTATAAATAAGATGGGGTTTAGTGATTACTTTTTAATAGTTCAAGACTATGTTAATTTTGCTAAAGATAATGATATTATAGTTGGTTCTGGTAGGGGAAGTGCGGTAGGTAGTTTAGTTGCTTATCTTCTTAACATTACTGATGTAGATCCATTAAAGTATGATTTATTATTTGAAAGATTTTTAAATCCAGAACGTGTAAGCATGCCCGATATTGATATAGATTTTGAACATGAGAAAAGAGATATAGTTATTGATTACTGTATGAATAAATATGGTAAGAAGAAAGTCGCACCTATTATATCTTTTGATACATTAGGAGCTAAAGCTGCAATAAGAGATGTTGGAAGATGCCTTGATATAAATATTAATAATGTTGATAGTATCTGTAAATTATTAGATTCAAGACTTAGTTTAAAAGATAATTATAATACTAATAAAAGATTAAGAGAATATTTAAGTAGGAAAAAAGAATTATATGATTTATATCTAGATGCTACACATTTTGAAGGGTTAAAAAGACACACTTCAATACATGCTGCAGGTATAGTTATGTCTAATATTGATTTAGATAACATAATCCCACTTGATTATCACGATAGTTTTTATACAAGTGGCTATGATATGACTTACTTAGAAGAGATTGGTCTTTTAAAGATGGACTTTTTAGCTATTAAGTATTTAACTACTATTCATAATATTATTAATTTAGTAAATAAGAATCATAATACAAATATTAAATTTGATGATATAAAGATAGATAATAGTAGTATTAATATATTTACCAAAGCTGATACAGTAGGTATATTTCAATTTGAATCACAAGGAATGATTAATTTTTTAAGTAAATTTAAACCAAGTAGTTTTGAAGATATTGTAGCTTGTATTGCTTTATATAGACCTGGTCCAATGAAGAATATTGATACATTTATTAGAAGAAAACATGGTAAGGAACCTATTGATTATATAGATGATTCTCTAAAAGAAATATTAAAATCTACTTATGGAATAATAGTATATCAAGAACAAATAATGCAAATTGCAAGTACTATGGCTGGGTATAGTTTAGCAGAAGCTGATATTCTAAGAAAGGCTATGAGTAAAAAGAAAAAAGATATCCTAGAGTCACAACAAGATATCTTCATAAAAAGAAGCGTGGATAAGGGATATAGTAATGAGGTTGCAACTAAAGTATATAATCTTATGCTTAAGTTTGCAGAGTATGGATTTAACAAGTCTCATTCAGTAGGATATTCTTATGTGTCAGTAAAGATGGCTTATTTAAAAGCACACTATAGATGTGAGTTTTATACATGTTTATTAGATAGTGAGAAAGGTTCTCGTGACAAAGTTAAGTTTTATATTTATGAACTTCGTAAATATGGTATAGATGTAGTAAGTCCTAGTATAAACTTAAGTACAAATAGTTTTACAATAAATAACAATACTATTATATATCCTTTTACTGGTATTAAAGGAATTAACTTAGGTGTTGCAAGTGCAATTATAGAAGAGAGGAATAACGGTAGATTTACTGATATATTTGATTTTATAAGTAGATGTTTAAGCAAAGTAGTAAATAAGAAAGTAATTAGTTCATTAATACTTGCAGGTTGTTTTGAAAATCAAGGCTATAATCGTAAGACATTAATAGATAACATAGATATAATAATAAACTATGGAGAGTTATTAAAAGATGTTGGAGAATATGCATTAAAACCAGAAATTGAATATAAAGAAGAGTATAGTGTGAAAGAGATCATGAATATAGAACAAGAATTATTTGGACTATATTTAACTAATCATCCGGTAAGTATTGCAAAAGATAAGTATAAGAATACTATTATGATTAAAGATATAAAATCATATTTTGATAAGGAGATTAGTCTAGTTATATATGTAGATAGTATAAAAGAAGTACTTACTAAAAATAAAGATAAGATGGCATTTATAAATGGTAGTGATGAATTAGAAGATATATCTATAGTATTGTTTCCCAAAACTTATGAGAAGTATCATATTAGTAAAAATGATATTATATATGTTAAAGGAAAGGTAGAAAAAAGATTTGATAAGTATCAAGTAATTGCCAATATTATAGAAAAAATTAATTACTGAGATGTATTATTATGGTTAAATGTTATTGATATATAAGGCTTTTATGCATAAAATATAGTGTGATTTATGAATTTTCATTTTTTAAAAAAGTATGATATAATGTAGTAGTCGCAAGAAAAATTTATTTTGAGGTGATAAATTGAAAAATTATTCTGACATTGAGTATTCAATGATAGTTAAAGATATATTAGAAAATGATGAATTTGCAAAAATGGCTAATATAGAACATCATAATTCTACTAGATTAGATCATATGATGAAAGTATCATATTATTCTTATGTCGTTGCAAAAGCTTTGAAATTAAAATATAGAGAAGTTGCGCGTGCCGGACTTTTACATGATTTTTACTTTGGACGTACAACAGATCATGATAAGATTAAAGATAAAGTAAAGCTTTATACTCATTCTCATCCAAAAGAAGCAGTAGAAAACGCTAAAAAGCATTTTAGTATTAATGCTATGGAAGCAGATATTATTGAATCACATATGTTTCCAATTGATATTAAAATACCAAAATATTTAGAATCATGGATAGTGAGTACTGTAGATAAAGTAGTTGCAACTCATGAATTCTATCGTAAAGCATCTAAAAAATTAAAATATTCATTAAATTTAGGTTTAATATTAGTCTTAAACGTTTTAAAATAGTTTAAGACTATTTTTTTACCTTAAACTATGATACAATATGAATGAGTTCGTTATTGTGTCTCCGTAGCTCAGTAGGATAGAGCGATCGCCTCCTAAGCGATAGGTCGTTGGTTCGATTCCAATCGGGGACGCCATTTTATTTGATAATTATTATTTGTTCTAGATGAATTTATAGTGCTAGTATTAATATCTAATATTATCTTATCATTATACTTATCAAATATAATTTAAATAAAGGAGGAGAAAAAATGATTGAAAAAGATAAACAAAGAAAATTAAAAGTGTTGAGTAAGATTATATATATACTTGCTAAAATAGGTAAAATATTAACATATATTGCAATTCCATTTATAGTACTTGGAATGGTAATTATACCAATTTTAATGAATAAAATTGATATTAAAAATGATAGAATTATATTAAAAGATAAAGGTAATATTATTAGTATAGTTGAAAAGAATGATAAACTAGTAATAAATGTTAAAGATGCTAAAGTAGCAGAGGTTACAGGTACTAAAGATATTAGCAAAATAAAAGATTTCTTTAATAATAATTCTAATTTCTTTAATAATAATTCTAAAGGAACTATTATTGCAGCTGGTGAGACTGCGTTAGCTTTTGCACTTATATCAATAATTATTGCGATAATACTTTTAAGACGTGTAGAAAAATTATTTAAAAATATAAATAAGAATGATACACCATTTACTTGTGATAATGTAGAACACATAAGAAGAATAGCATTTTTAATGATTATAAATATCATAATTCCAGCAGTTGTATCAGCAGTAATAGAGTTAATATTAAAAGTTGATTTAAATATTCATTTTGGCGCATATAACTTAATAGAAATCTTAGCTTTATATGTACTTGTATATATATTTGAATATGGTTGTAAATTACAACAAGATTCTAAATGTAAAATATATGGTGAATAAAAAATTGTTTATTGAAATGTTATCTAAGAGATTAGATTATGATATTGATAAGTGTAATATTATTAATGATAATTAGAAAATAATTTTATAATTTGTAAGAAGAATAAAGATAAGATAAGATTAAATTTTCATTTATACATTAAAAGATATAGGTTCAATGTCAAATAGTGTTGGTAAACAATAATTTGATAATATGAATTGATTATAGAGGATAATGAAAATCATCGTTTTATTAGACCTTTAACTGAAGCAAAAATGCTTCTTTTTTACATGTAAGTATGATATAATTGGGTTGTATGATAATGCAATGCATTATTTATGTGTTTAATAAATTAAAGGAGGAATATATTATGGGATTTATTAAAGCATTTACAGGAGCATTAGGAGGAACTTTTGCTGATCAGTGGAAGGATTTCTATATGCCACAAGAAGGAGTTCCGGCTACTGCGGGAGTATTTAGAGCAGTACCTAAAGGAACTAATAATGGACGTGGGTCTAATACTAAAGGTAGTGAGAACGTTATTACTAATGGTAGTAAGATTGTTGTACCTGAAGGAACTGCGCTTATTACTATGCAAGATGGTGCGATTACTGGATTTATTTCTGAACCAGGTGGATTTGAGTTTAGATCGGATGATCCTAATTCTAGATCATTTTTCTCAGGAGATGGTATAATTGCATCTACTATTAAATCTAGTTGGGATAAGTTTAAGTTTGGTGGACAAGCTACTTCACAACAATTAGCTTTCTATGTTAATTTAAAGGAGATTCCTAATAATAAGTTTGGTACTCAATCAGAGATTTATTGGGATGATGCATTCTTTGGTACTCAGGTAGGAGCAATTACTCGTGGTACTTATACTTTAAAGATTACTGATCCAATTTTATTTGTTAAGAACTTTGTACCTAATAAGTATTTAACTCCAGGTGCAGAACCATTTGATTTTGCTGATATGGATAATGATGCAGGTGCGCAATTATTTAATGAAGTTGTTGGAAGTTTGTCGGCTGCATTTTCAAATTATACAAATGATCCTTCAAAAGGGAATAGAATGTCTAAGATTCAAGGAGACCAAATTGGATTTGCTCAAAGTTTATCTAAAGCAGTTGAAGATGCTTATCAATGGAAAAGTGATAGAGGACTTGAAATTGTTAAGACTGCTATTATGGCAATTGAATACGATGATGATACTAAAGAATTGATGAAAGATGTTAAGAAGGCTGATGCATTATCTGGTGCGCGTGGAAATGCATTTATGCAACAAGCTGCCGCTCGTGGTATGCAGGCTGCTGGTGAAAATGGTGGTGGCACTGGTATGGCTTTCATGGGCATGGGTATGAATGCTGCAGGAGGTATGATGGGCGCAATGCAACAACCTAATACTGGAAGTACATATCAACCAAACTTTGGTGGTGCGCAACAACAAACACAAGATACAAATGTTGATCCAACACAAAAGTTAATGGAAATGAAAAAACTACTTGATGCTGGAGCTATTACTCAAGAAGATTATGATAAAGTAAAGAATCAATTGTTAGGATTATAATATGAATGACGTAAAAGATGTAAAAAGTGTGGAAGATGATGATAAGGTAGTTAAGACTGACGTTGGAGAAATTAATGGTCAAGATAAATGTCCTAAGTGTGGTTCTACTGATATTTCTTTGAATAAAAATAATGGAAAACTTAGATGTAATTTCTGTCGCCATGAATTTGAGCCAGAAAGAGTATCGGGCCTAGAAAAAGATATTAGTAAACTAGAAGGCCAAGTAATTGCTTCTGGCGCTCAGAAGATTGCCTCAACAGATGATATTGTTACTTTAAAGTGCACAAGTTGTGGGGCAGAGGTTGTAATTGATACATCCTCTTCGACCCAAGCTAGATGTCACTGGTGTCGTAATACACTTTCCTTAAATCAGCAAATACCTAATGGAGCAGTACCTGATGTGGTATTACCATTTAGTGTCAAAAAAGAAGAGGCTCAAGCTTATATTGAAAAGTTTGTTGGTAAAAGAAAGTTCTTTGCTCATCCAAAGTTTAGGGCTGAGTTTACAACTGAGAATATCATGGGTGTATATTTCCCATATATGCTTGTAGATATAAATGCTCATGCTAATTTTAATGGCGAAGGAGAACATCAAACTAGATCATATTATGTAGGTAGCGATGAACATAGAGAACAAAGATATGATGCAGATTTATATCATGTAGAACGTGAGTTTGATATTGCAATTAATGGTTTATCTGTTGAATCTAGTAGTGATAGATTAAATAATACTTCAAAAGAGAAAACTAACAATATTATTAATTCTATTATGCCTTTTGATACGGAAAATGTTGTTAAGTATAATGCTAATTACTTAAGAGGATTTACATCAGAAAAAAGGGATACTTCTATTGATGATATTAAAGAATTAGTTGATACCCAAGGTAAAGATATCGCGAGATTTGCCGCTAATGATTCACTTAAGAAATATGATCGTGGTGTTAAATGGAATAATGAAGACTTTAAAATTAAGGGGCAGCAATGGCAAGCAGCATACTTACCAGTATGGCTTTATAGTTATCAGGAAGTAACTGGTACTAAGAAATTACTTCATTATGTTGCCGTTAATGCTCGTACAAAAGAAACCATGGGTAGTGTTCCAATACATATGCCAAAACTAATTATTGTATCAGCTTTTGTTGAGTTATTAGGTATATTGGCTATGTTATTTGTTGATTTTGATTATAATTGGGCATTCTTGCTTTCAGGAATTATTTATTTCTTAATTATGTATTATAGATATCGTAATTCTAATGCAAGACACACTTACGAGAAAGAAACTAAAAGAGAAATAAGTAATTTAAGGAGTGTTGATACATTTATTAGAGCGCGTCATGGATTAAGTAATGCATGGATGGATGGTGCGAATAATAGAAGAGTAGAAGGTACTAAAGTTAACTATAATATTATTAAATCTATTGCAAGCAATAATACTATTGATAATCTTACTAGTGGTAATGTAGTAGCTGGTATAATTAAAGATAAGATTAAGAAAAAAGATGGTTAGTAAGCCATCTTTTGTTTACATTTATATAATAGGAAATTGATACTTTCTATTCAAAAATTATTGACATTACGAATG
>CAMJTE010000014.1 GCA_946408655.1 uncultured Caryophanales bacterium
GACAATCTTTTCGGTAAATTACTATAAATCAATAACTATAAAATTGTAATTTGTAATTATAGTTCTATCAAACTATTTTCAAAATCCTTAACATAGTATTTTATATTCTTTGTTCCTTTTGAAATAATTGTGTGTCCTTCTTCTTCAAGTAATCTTTTTTGTAATTCTTTCCCCTCTGGATATTTAACATTTAATTCTCCATCTGATTTTAAAGTTCTCCAGTATGGTGTAATATCTTCATCTCTTTGATAACTAGCCCAAGCAACTATATTTACAAATATACCTGCTGTCATAGGATCAGTGAAGTCTGCATTATTTGTCTTTGCTAGATAATCTCTCATAACACTAACAGTTATAAGTTTTCCCTTTGGTACTTTTTTCATTAACTCATCATAATAAATAGGTGGTGCAAAAAACATTTTAGTTCCACCATATTTTTTTATTATTTTTTCATCTTCTACTATTTGTATTTTAGGCATATCTTTATTGTTGTTCATCATTACATTAAAATCTTTTTTACTTTCATTAGCCATAGTATTCCAACTTCATTTCAAATTGTAATTTGTTATTTATTTTTAGAATTTAAATATGCCATAGCAAATGCAAGAGCAATTCCACCTAATACCCAAGTTATCGCTTCTTTGCAAAAATCAGAAAATGGACCACCAATAACCTTACTAATTGTATAAATCAACATAACCACAAAAATTATAATTGCTGTTGTTAATATTAGTTTTTCATTATTTTTCGCATTATTTACATCCTTATTAATTTTTTCTCTCAGCTTTAAATCACCTTTTAATAGTTCATCTAAACTTATTTGATAAAGTTCACTTAGATTTATAATACTCATTATGTCTGGTAATGATTTTCCATTTTCCCAGTTGGATATAGTTTGTCTTGAAATCATAATTTTCTCAGCAACATCTTCTTGAGTTAAATTCATATTGATTCTAGCATTCTTTAATTTTTGGTTAATTTCCATATAAATATATTCCTCCTTTTGAAACAAGTATAATATTTATATTCTTTTTCGTCTATCAAAGTCTTTTGACATTTCTTAAATAGAATGTCAAAATATATTTACATACTTACAAATTACTATTTATCTACTTCTTACATATCTAATTATATCATAAAACTTAGTCATTTTTTCATTGACTTACTAATCGTAAGATTACTATTTTCCGATTTATGTAAAATTCAATAAATTTGGAAAGTTTAGGGGTACTGCTAATTTTACTACTTTACTACTAATCTTCGTTATTATCTTCTAAACTGCTATTAAATCTAATACAATAATTTATTGCAACTAATCTTAAAGCAATCCAAACTAATGAATCAAATAATTGATTATTACTTATATTAGAAGAAAGACAATAATTTTTAATATATGAACTACTTACAGGAAGTTCTAAAGTTCTTTCATTTCTTCCTATAGCCTTAAACAATAAGTCATCAGCTATTTGATCACATTCTGAAACTATATCAGAATCATCATCATAGTATTTAATGAAGTAATCTGTTATGTCATCAACTTGTTTAAATACTTTTCTAATATCTATATCTTTATTGTTTTTTAATTCATTTAATTGATTATTTATTATTTCTTCAATTACTTTTTCTTTTTGTTCATTTTTTAAATCATTAATAATTATTGTTAGGTCATCTAAAGTAAATTCTTGAACTTCAATAACTTTACTTAAATCTGATACCATTTTATTTGTTATTTTATTTGCATAATTATTATTTTCGTTTTTCATATTCATAGCTCCTTTATATAAATCCTAAACTTACCTCAATTATTATATCATATTTTATTCATTGTGTCGTACTTTTGTGAATATTCACCAATTGAATGGGAAAATTAATATGGTGATGTGTGAAACGTTTCCAACTGATAAGGTTGGAGTATGCTGTATAGCATATAACTGATAAGATGAGAAGTAGAATGATTTGGTAACGCAATGAAATGCTTCCTCTAAACACTGTGACGTGCGTAACAATAAGGTAGTTTATTGTTAGGTGCGAGAGCTCACTAAAGTCGGCAGAAAGTTGCCCTAGTTCAGAAATGAAAGGAAAGGTCTGTAGAGGTATAGGCTGTAATTGATATGCCGGGAGTCTATAAAATATCCATGGTTAGAATGTATTCTTGCAGTAATGTTTAGAATACCGGCGAATTCTCGAGTGTACGGACCTAGAGGGAATATAATAGAAATGTTATAGACACATTGGTACTAGAAATAGTGGTGTCGCATGTGTGGTTCAGTAATAATATCATCGGTGAGGAACCATATAGTGTTAAAGGCACTATCAAGCATGCAGGTTTATAGAGAAGACCTAAAGGTATATGCAAAGATAATCTTATCGGAACGTGTTAAGCCTAGAATACAAGAGCGATTACCCCGCGGTGACTGTAGTGTTAAGGAAAAGGTGACTATAACTTAACTTAATCTAGAGGAAAGCGGTGTCAAAGTACCGAAGAAGCATTGATAATAAGATGTGGAGGGAAAGGCACTAGTCAATTGTGAATCTTGAATAGATTGAATATATAATCATAGGTTCTTTATAGACTAAAAGAGATTATTAAATCGACTATGAAAGATGAAGTAACTAAAGATGCCTACTTAAGAAATAATGAATATTACAGAAGGCAGGAGGAATTCGATTACTTATATCAACAAAGTGTTAAAGGTCGAAAGTTTAAAAATTTAGTAGAAAGAATACTGAATCCATTAAACTTAAGACTAGCCTATAGAAATATTAAAAATAACAAAGGCAAAAATGCTAAAGGTGTAAGTGGTAAAAGTCTAAATTGGATTAGCAGTATGCTCTTGAAAGTGTATATAATATATATAACCATGAGAATAATTAATTATCAACCGGAAATGATTAGAAGAGTTGAAATACCTAAAGATAATGGTAAAGTAAGATGTCTTGGAATCAAAGAACCGATAGATAAGATTATTGAACAGGCTATATATCAAATGTTAGAACCAATAGTGACTGCAAAGTTTCACAATAACAGTAATGGCTTTATAAGAGGCAGAAATGCTAAAAGGGCTCTTGCTCAAATGGAAAACTATATAAAAAGAGAAAAACTGTACTTTATAGTTGACATTGATATCAAAGGTTTCTTTGATAATATCGACCATGGTAAATTATTAAAACAACTATGGAGTCTAGGAATAGAAGATAAGAATCTATTAAGTATAATATCAAAAATGTTAAAAGCTGAAGTGCTAGGAATTGGAGAAATGACAAAAGGAACTCCACAGGGAGGAATATTGTCACCATTACTTGCTAATGTAGTATTAAATGAACTAGATTGGTGGCTAGATAGTAAGAAGAATAAAGGCATACGTTTTGTTAGATATGCCGATGATTTCAAAATTATCTGTCCATCTTATCAAGTTGCTAAAAATATGCTAGAAAAAGTAATAAAGTGGTTATCTTCAAGACTTAAGTTACAAGTAAGCGAAGAAAAAACAAAGATAGTTAACTTAAAAAGAAATTATTCTGAATTTCTAGGATTTAAGATAAAAGTCAAAAGAAAAAAAGATACATATGTGATAGTCAGTCATATTAAAGACAATGCACTAACTAAGTTAGAAAAATCTGCTAAAAAAAGAATTAGACAAATTAAAAAGTGGAAAAATAATCCAAATCTATTAGGCAAAATTATAGAAAGATATAATAGTTTTGTCGTAGGAGTACATAACTACTATGACTATGCAACTGAAATTTCTTATGATTTAAGCCATATAAATTGGATTATTGAAAACTATATTATGTTCAAACTAGGAGATGTTTTATCATTCAAAGATTGTTTGAAAAGCGAAAAACTATCTAAGAAGTATTGTAAGGGTGAGAAACCTTTATTTACAATTAGAGAGAACACGTTAATTCCAATCGGAAATGTAAAACATAACTTTAGAAAATATCGAGGGGACAAGATAAATTATTTTGATTCCAATACTCGAAAGTGTTTTCACAAGAATCTACAAATTAAGAATGAATATATGATTGATAAACTACTCGAAAATCCATATATGGATGAATCGGTAGAATTCAATGATAATATTGTTCCTGTATTTTGTGGACAACTTGGAAAATACAAGATAACTAAAGAATACATGTTTAACCCCGATAATATAAAAGTCACAAAGATTAGAACTAACGGTTCTGATAAATATGATAATATAATTATCGTGAATAAGCAAGTATTTAAGTTATTAAATATTAGAGGAGATGATATTATTGAAAATATGAGATATAGTGAGAACCAAAATGAAACACAGCTTAGAGAAATAAATAGAATTAGAAAGGAGAACAACCTGCTATTGATTTAGTCTTTAGTTAAAGAAATCTTGAAATATAGACAAACTATGAAAAGATGATAAAATTGATGGCACGCCGTATGAATTGAAAGGTTCCCGTACGGTGTAGTGTTGGGGAAAAGGCAGAGGATACAGAACCAAAGCCTTACCTATAACAATATATATGATAGATAATAATTTGAGATATTGTAGAGAAGAACTTGAAATGACACAAGAAGAATTAGGAATTATATTAGGTGCGAGTAAACAAACTATATCAAATTGGGAAACAGGTTATACACCAATACCTTTAAATAAATTAGTTAGATTTGCTAATTTATATAATTATTCATTAGATTTTATTGTTGGATTTACAAGAAATAATATTAAATATAATAAGAATATAAAATTAGATAGTAAATTAATTGGTAAAAATCTTAAAGCAATAAGAGAAAATTTAAAACTAACACAACAACAAATAGCAGATAAATGTAATATCTATCAGTCTACTTATAATCATTATGAAACTGGTTATAGTTTAATAAAAATAATTCCAGCTTATTCAATTTGCAAAACTTATAATATTTCATTTGATTGGTTAGTAGGTAGAACTAACAATATAAAAATAAACAAATAAAAAAAGCGAGAGTATGCTAATTAAACATATTCTCGCTTTTATAATACATTTAATGAATAACAATAATCATATACATTTAATTGTTCATTGATTTTAGTATTTATTTCTTCATTTTTAAAATCATATTGAAAAATATTAAATAACATTTCTACTGAAAACTTTTTCTTTTCTTCAAGTGATAATTCCATATACTTTGCTGAAATAAATAATAAGTTTTTATATTTGGCAAAGTTAGTTATTACATTTTTAGATTCAGGATCTAGTATTAATAATACATTTTTTAAAAGTTTAATAAAGTTATTAATATCATAAGTAGGTGTAAATCCTAAATCTTCAAGTAGATGTATTGATAATCTAACTTTATCAACATCATTTAAATCATCATAAATATTAAGTAAATCAATAACTTTCTCGGTATTATTATCTAATAACATAAACATTCTCCTTTCAAATTTGCCATTTTAGGCACTTTATTTAAAGAACAGATAAGAGATTAAACCTTAACTTAAAGCTTAACTATAAGCATTTAAATGGGGTATAATCTCAAATTTCTGTTTTACTATTTATCACTCTAACAATTAAAAAAATCAAGAGTATTTTTTTATTTTATCTACTTAAATCAAAATCGTCTTTATCGTAATCATATTCATCATAATCTCTAACTCGTTCTTTGTAATAATCAGGTGCTTCAACATATTCAAATAATTCATCTTGTTTAGTTGTTCCTTTAGATATTCTAATAACATCTCCCATATCAAATTCACTATTATCATAACAATCTTTAACAACTTCAGCAGTTTCATCTTTAGTATAGTCATTACCTCGTTGTAATAGTTTTCTTAAAAACTTCTTTAATAATTGGAATAGTTCATTTAATCTATACATTAAACTTCTATTTTCATCTTTTAGTTCTTTATTTTCAGTTTCAAGTTTACTAACCTCTTTCTTATATTTTTGATTTTCTTTTTCTAGTGATTTATAACTATTAGCATAACTATCAACTTCATTAAATATTGTTTGTAGTTTAGGTTGTAATTCCATTACTTTTTTAGATTCACTAATAACATTATTCATACTTTCAAAAGTATCTTTTCTAACTTTAACAAAATCTTTATCTACAATAAATGTTTGTTTAGTTGTTTTCATTTTTTCTTCAAAATCATTCATTGCTTTATCAAATCTATCATTTTTAACATTTAATTCATGATTTAGTTTTTTAGTAAGTTGTTTATATTCTTTTATTTTAATGTGTTTATTATCACTTCCTTTAATACCTCGCTCTAAATCATAACCTCTTTCAGTTAGTCTTTTATGATATAAGTCTTGTAAATGTGATAACTGGATTTTATCTTTAATATATTGTTTTTTAGAAATAGTATATCTTTCAGTATTGGTTCTTTTATCTAATTTCTTAACAAGTGGAACAACAACACAATGAATATGTGGTGTTTCTTCATCTAAATGGACAGTTGCATGAAGTATTTGTTCTTTCTTATAACCTAAATCATTATAAACAAATTCCATACAAGTATCAGCCCAATCTTTTATTTGTTCTCTAGACATATCTTTAAAGAAATTATGTGAAGCAGTCATTACTAATTCATCAGCAACAACATTTTTAGAACTATTTAACATTTCATGGTATCTTTTTTTTCTATCAGCTCGTTCAGTTTTCATTCTTTCATCATGTTCCTTTTTATATTCTTTAGTTAATTCATCAAAACCCTTAACATATTTAACATTTAAAGGAACAAGTTCTATATTGTTTTTAGTTAATTCTAATTTAATATTAGGGTTTGATTGATATGCTTTCTTTTCTCGTTTATTATGTGATCCTATTTGTGCTAAATCGGGTATAGTCATAATAGGTTCACTTCTAAATATTGCATAATTTAATTCCATAAATCATTCTCCTTTCTTTTTAAACAACAAAAAAGATATGTCGTTAAACATACCTTTAATTACATTTTTTATTATAATTACAATAATCTCTTATTTTACATTTCTCACAATTAGGGTGTTCTCCACATATATTAGCAGACCTTAATAAACAAAATTGTTGGATTATTGATTCAACGATTATCTCATCACAGTTATTTATTATTGCTATCTTTTTAATTATATTTAATACTTGTTGTTCTGTTGCATTAGTATTTTCTACAATTCCTAGTCTATGACTACCAAATAATCTTTCTAATTGAGAACTCTTTTTACAAGTATTAACACCAACTCGTTTTAAATAATCATAAGCAAAAGCTCGTCCAACTTGTATCAGTTTATATTTACCACTATTAAACATATTAGCAATATCATTAGGAGTTTCTTTTTTTACAAACTTATCTAAACTTCCATAATCTTTTTCAATTCTTTCTAATACCATTATATTTTTAGATAATGCTTTCATTTGATTATTTATCATTGGGTTAGTGCAATGAATCTTTCTTAACTTATTAACTAAAATACTTGGTTCAACTACCTTTAAATAATTCTTATCATAGTTATGAAAAATCTTATCAATAGTTTCCATATTTTCTCTTATATTGTTATCTCCCCATCTATGATTTGAGAGTAGAGCAATAATTAATGCTTTTAAATGTTCTTCAAAAGAATACTTTTTACCTTTTTTTCTAGATTTAACATTATTAACTAAATCTTTAATATCTCTCATATAATCATAATTAATATAATCCATACTTTCTTTAATAAGAGGGTATATTTCTTTTAAATCTTTATCTTCTAATAGAGTAATATTTTTTACCATTTCATAATTAGGATTATATATTACTTGATTATCTATACAATCTTTTAATATTTCTATAACTTCTTCATTAGATAAATACTTAACTCTCTCAATAGGGAATATAACTTTATTTACTTTAACATATTTTATCAGCAAAGGTATTAATTCATCTTTTTCTAAAATTTGCTCATTTTTCATAAAAAAATATCTCACTTTCTATAAATTAGTCTTTAACTAATAAAGTGAAATATTGTCTTTAGCCCTTATTTTATCGGCATTTATTTATTTTTATATTTGGGTATCACTTATTCAACCTCACCCAAGGTGTCTTAACCATCCTAGGACCATTTTCATCCTCATAACCTTTCGCACCATCTATAACATACCCTACACAGTCAACTAGTCTTACATCACATGAAAAATCATCAACAGTAACTTTAGCAGCTTTAGATGGTACAAACTTAGGTTCTGTTGTCATAATCATTTTACCTTGAGCAGACTGTGGTATTTCATCTAAACATCTTTTTTTCTCATACTCATCTTCTATATTAGGAACTACTAAATTTTCAATAAACTTTTTTATAAACGTTGATTTACCAGTTCTAACAGCCCCTACTACACCTAAGTATAACTCCCCACCAGTACGCTCAGTAATACTTTTTATAATATCTATTTTTTCCATATTTCACCACTTTCTAATAAAATATATGGCATTGTTTATTTTTTATTAACAAAAAAAATATAAAGATTTAACTTTATATTAAAATACATTTTATTAGTCTTTCTTTTTAACTAACTTTTTAACTTTTTCTGCACTTTCATAACAATACGTATTATCTACATTCATTTGTTTTGATTTAGTATTGCCTAATGTTTCTTCTTTCTCTTGTTTAACATCATCTTCACTATTATTAGAATTACTTAGTTTAACTTCTTCTAATTTTAATTCTATAATTCTTTTTATTAATACATCAATACTGTTTTCTATATTTTCTTTATCTTTATATATATCTTTAGTATTTACATCAATAGCATTCTCTCCTAATTCACTATTTAGTTTTTCAAATGCATTTTTCTTATCATCATCTACTTTTTTATTGTATAAAACAGCACCTACGGAACCTACTAAAAATGTTGCAGATAAACCTACAATAGATGCTGAACTAGTAGAAAGTAAATTTGTTACGTGTGAAAAAAACATTGTTACAACTCCGCTAATAGCAAAACTAGCAAGATTCATAGTTTTTCTATATAGTCTATCTATACTCTCTACATAATTATCTAGCAAATGATTTTTTAAAGTCAGAATATCTAATTCATCGTAAGCATTATTTAACTCACATTTTATATCATCTAATTTATAAACTGAATTAGTATCCATAGTTTTACTTTTTATATCATATATCTTAGATGCATTTTCTAAAGCAGTTGCCGCAGAAAGTATATTCTTTTTAACATTTTCTAAAATCTTATTCCGATTAATTAGATTATTTTTTAAAACTTCATATTTAGATTCTTCTTCATATTTTTCATCTTCAGTTATTGCATGACAATTATTATTTATTTTTTTTTTAACATTTGTTTTCTTATCAATTTTATCATGAATAATCTTGCCAATACCAAGAGATGCTATAACACATCCTGTTGATATACTTGATAAAGCTATATTAGATGTAATATAAAACACTCTTGATAATAATCCTACGCCAATTGATAATGGTATATAAGGAATAAATGATAAACAGAATCTAATCTTCACTCTATAATCTCTTTTACTACAGTTAGCTATTCTTGCTTTATAATCATATTTTTTAATAAGTTTCTCATTGTTAGTTATCTCTTCATCTAATTCTTTTATTATGTTATTATAATTTTCTAAATTCATAAAACCTCCTGATTTCATATATTATAGTACTACATAATGATTGTTAATCACTTATTTACTTTTCATCTAATTCAAAATTCAACATCTCTTTTGCAAAATTTTTATATAAATCTTGCTCATGTTTAATAGTATCTATTAAGAACATTTTATCATCATTATATTTTTTTAATCCTCTCATATAGAATGGTTTGTCATCATCAATAACAATAAATGGCATGATATTATTATTTAAGCATTCTTTAAACATTATCATTCTTCCAACACGACCATTTCCATCTCCAAATGGATGAATACGTTCAAAGCGATAGTGAAAATCTATGATATCCTCTAGTCTAATTTTTTCTAACCCATGATACCAATTAAGTAATTCATCAATGTCATTTTCAACATCACTAGGATCAGAAGTATTTATAACATTAATAAGACCAATTTTATTAGGAACAACTTTAAATCCACCGACATTATATCTTGGATTTTCTTCATCAGTTGTATTTCTTTTTAAAATCTTATTCATCTTTATCATCACATCTTTAGATAATGGTTCATCTATATTATCAATACAATAATCAAATAATCTAAAATGATTTTTCATTTCAGTTAAATCATCAAACTTAATGGCATCATTACTTTTCGGAATAAAAGAGTCTGTAACAAAAATTTCCTCTGTTTGATCTTCAGTTAATCTACCACCCTCAATCTTATTTGAATTATATGCAAAATTTACTTGAGAATAATGATATATATTCCCCTTGAACTTAGATTTTCTTTGACTAATTAATTCTAACTTTAACTTATTTAAATTCACTTTAATCATCTCACTTTTACAACTTTTTTATTTTTTTATATATTTTTACCATCGCATATGTATCTAAGCCACAATACTTAAGCATATTATCTCTTAGTTTTAACTCTTCTTCTTTAGGAAGATTTTTCAATGATAAATAGGCATTACTTGCTTCATCACCTTTATGTACTTGTTCTAAATTGTGGTAATCAAGAGATGGATCATTTGGAAAAAGCGCTGGTAAAACTTTTTTTATGGACGCACTTCCTGCCATTTCTTTAACATAATAATCTTGATTTTGAAATGGAACCAATAAATCTACAATATTGTCTGCAATATTAAGCAAATGCTCTCTAAATTCAGGAAATAGACTAGCCATTTCTTTAAGTCTTGATATTTCAAATTTTTTATTATAAACTAAAACGCATGAATTCATTGGAATATCATCACATAACTGTTTACAAAGTCCATACATTGGATTACCATTATAATCATCACTTAAGTATTCTTTATGATGTAACTCTCCATCTTCTTTTAGGTAGTAGTGCAAACTATACTGAAAACATAATTGCTGATATGGTTTAGTTCCATCAATAGTAGGAATTGATTCTTGATATGATTCAAAATCTAAAAAATATAAAGGATAAGATATTTGTGATAGAAATTTTTCTATTTTTTCTTTATTTATTTTAGGTGGTAGGTCATATAATTCAAATCGCATCTGTTCATTTGCTTTTTCATTTAATCCCCCTGCATCTAATATATCTTTGTAAGTTATAATTCCTTTATAATACATCTCTAACTTTTTCTTAATTTGTACATTCCAACCAATGTTAAATATATTAGGTTCTTTCAAATTCTTAGTACAATATTTAAAAAAAGGACAATCGTAAGGTTTATGACACCCTAATGATAAATCAATATTTGGTTCATCTTTTGAGTTAATAATTTTTTTTAAACTTTTAATTTCATTTTCTACTTTATCTAAATCAATTTTATCAGTAACATCTTCTTTAATAAAGTATTTACTAATATCTAATTCTCCGTTTTTTACATAATTTCTATTAACATATACAACGAAAGATTTTTTTACATTATATCCTAATTTTTTTAAAACCCAAGTTTGATATGCTACATCATCTTTATAAATATCTTTTAGTTCAGTAGATGATTTAACTTCATATATTTCTACACCATCTAAATCATTTTTTAAGATATCTACAGAGCAGAAATTTCCATCATAACTAAAAGATGCTTCACATATTATATTAGGCTTATTTAATAATTCTTTCTTTGTTTCATCAATCATATTCTTGTAATTATCATCATAATTAATTAAAGTATAATTACCAAATAAACCTCTAGCTAAATCGCCAACTTTATTACCATTTTCTAGTACCGATTCATTTCCTAAATCTTCTGCCTCAGCTTTTTTAAAACACGATAACCATAATAATTTTTTACATCTAATACCTAATGTATATCTTGATTTTGATAAATTCATACAACACCTTCTAATTCAATCAATTTTCTTTAAGATAAAATATCTACATTCATAACTACATAATTCTTTTATATATTTATCTTTATATTTTATATCATTAATTCTATTACACTTTCTATTAGTACGATTACAAAAACCCTTTAACCTTAACTTTCCATAAGACCAATCGCCTAATATATAATCATAATCATAAAAGTAATCAGTAAACTTTTCTTTTACTGCATCTAGTTCAAAACCATCTTTATAGTTTTCCATTAATTCATACTTAATATCATCTAATTTAATCATTATATCACCAAATTCATTATAAATGATTTTATTATTTTATTCAATAGGAAGAGAAATACTAGGATTAGTGCTTGTGCCTGAATAGTATGAAGGAACAGATCCCTGCATCATTTTTAAAGCAATAGGAACACTTGTTTCTACACTTGTTTTTCTTCTTGTATATGGAAGTATTACTTCAAGTGTTACTTTAATATCTACATATAATTCTATTAATGCATTATTTATTCCATAATTAGTTGTTTTGGCACTAATATTACTTGTAATACTACCTACTAGATTAAGTCTTACAGGTACTTTAGGTCCAATATTACTAAGAATTGTATTATTAAATACTACACCACTAGGTATTTTATAAATAATACCTTTTTTTAAATCTTTCTTATCATAACTAACTAATATGCTATCAGGTACATTAAGTAAATCAACTCTACCTTCTTCTAAATATTTTAAATTTAATTCCACACTACTAGTGATTGTTGTAAGTAATTTATTAACAGTTACACTATTAAAATCAATTGAAGTAATACTTCCTTTAGAGTCTTTACTAATATTATATAAAGCATCAGTAGTAAGTTTATCTGACACTTGCTTTGATACTGCATCATTAATAATGAGTGTAGCAAGTTTTTCAGTTTCACTTTCTGCAAGATCTAAAAATAAAGGAGTTACTCTTCTATTTACAAAATTAAAAACTAATAATATAGAAATCACAATCATGATAAAAATAATAAGTAGTATATTGCTTCTTTTAATTACTATTTTTCTTTTTCTTGTAAATTTATTCATATTTAAGTATATGAAAAAGAGCATTAAATTATTTAACACTCATTTTTTCTATATTCAAAGATTTTAAATACTCACTTAAAGCCACCTTCATTTTTTCATACCCTTGTTCATTCATATTATCAATGAAATTATCATAAGGATATTTTTCATCTCTACTTGCAAAATGATTCTTACCAAAATCCCATAATTGATAACTCTTTTTAAATTCATCGAATGATTTTCCTGATGAGTAGTTCAAAAAACTTTGAATAGCATCTATAAATGATCCTCCATTTTGAAGTATCCAATTTTCTACTCCTATTCCTCCTAAACCTCCTTGATTTTTATCGCTTCTAGCTGATTTATATACACCAGATTTCTTTAAAAATTCTTTAGCCATTATTATATTAGACACAACATATTTATATTTTTCAGGGTCTTCTTTATAAATAGTTTTTAATCTATCTTTTACACACTCATCTGATGAATAAGATATTTTATCAGTCTTTACTACAAAGGAAAAATCAATATCGATTTTAGTTTCAGAATCAATCTGTACACCTTTTAATCTATAGTCCCCGTTATTTGTAATTCCAATTTCATCAATTGAATACTTTTTAAATGTATTTAATAAATTATTCTTAAAATCTTTGTATCTATTACTATCAGTAACTAAACTTTGATCAACTCTAAGTAAAAAATCAAAATCAGCATGAAATGGAATATTAGTAAATCTTCCAGTAGAACCTGTATCAATAAATTCAACAGAACCAGGAGTTAAATCTCCATCAATAATATCTTTTCTAACTAAATTAAACGTACTTAATGCACTATCTACTATACTATTAATTTTAGCCCGTTTATTATTTGAATCTTCAATAGATAATTCAATTTGCTTAAGAACATCGTCAATTTCAGGTATATTTAAATTATCAGAGAATTTGTAAGAATTATTACCATAATATGACAATCCATCCATCTGTTTTCGTATACCTTCGTATTCCTTAGAAGTGAATATAAGATTGCCACTAAAGTCAACAATCGGAATATAATAACCATTTTTTGCGATTTCAAACTTTATTTTAGATAAATCATCATTACCTTTTTTATCAGACTCTATATAATTTACATTCCCGTTTGAATCATATGGTTCTTTAGGATCAATTATTTTATTTTCCTTATAAAGTAAATAATCGATATCTGTAAATGCTAATCCAGTCCTTGCTCCCCAGTGAGTCTCGTATCCCCTATTAGAAACTTCAGTACCAAACATTTCTATCTTACTAGGATCATACTCCTTATCAGTTAAATTACCAGATGAATCTCTCGTAATATTTATATTAGGATTATCCTTTTTAATAATTACAAAAATATTTCCAAAATTAAATCCTGTTGGAGTCCCTGCAATAGATTCATATATATTATTTTTTTTGCTATCAATCATAGTAAAATCAATATCTAAAGGAGTCGTGTCAGAATAACTTTTACCCGTAAATACACTTAAAAATTCCTTTGAATAATTTCCGTTTTCAAGTGTGCTTTCAAAAACTTTATAATCACCAATACATCTAACAAAATCTCCAGCTTCAAAAGAAAATGGGTTTCTAATTAATTCTTGTTCATATAACCTACCACGAGCATCAGCCTTTTTTGAAGCCTCATCCATAATACTAATAAGTTGATTATAACTATTTATTCCAGCAAAATGGCAAAAGCTTCTAACTATTCGGTCCTTTAAGTCATATTTAGCGCTAGGTTTAAACAATGCACCAAACACTCTTATTTTATTTTCTAAAGAGACATTATCTAACCTAAGCTTAGTATCATCCTTAATTACCTTTTCAAGTAATGCTTCTAAGTGATTAACAAAAATTTCTAATGTTCTTTTTTCTTCATTTTTTAAATTATTGATGTTTATACTATTGTTTAAAACTTGCATAAATATGTCATTTCCATATTCAATATTTTTTAAATAATCCCTAAGTGCTTTACTATTAGATCTAAGTGCGATACGAAGTAAATCATTATATATTATATTAAATCTAGTATCAAGCTCACTATTATGAAATCCAACTTTAGGTAACGATTGATTCTTAAGTTGTGGTGATATACGTGAACTATCCGAAAAGTCAAACAAATTAATATTTCCGTCAATTTTTTCAAAATTTGGATATAATATTTTAAAGCAAGAAAATATTTTCGCAAATAATGGTAAATTATTCTTTAAAAATACTTTTTCTATTTTCAAAAAACTATCCATCGGATCACTTGTAGCTAATACTTGATTTGCAATTGATATTCTCATATTAAGTAAATCTTGTGAATTAGTTTTACTTATTCTATCTAAAACATCCGCAACTAAATAAACTTTATCAATAGTTACATCTCTTATATGTTCCTTCATATAATCTATATAACACTCTTTCAACCCTGTATCGCCAATACCTTTATAACACTCAATAATAGTTTTTTCTTTTTCATTTAGTATATTAATCATATTTATATCTTTTTTACTATTATTCAATAATTCTATAATTCCATTCCAATCAAAAGAATCAAATAAAAACTTAATAATTTCATTTTTATAACCGTTGTCATCGAAATACGCATCAATATTATTATATATTTTATAATTATTAATCTCAGTAACTATCTGTGATAATTTTATATATTGTAATTCCGCATTAGTAAAATATTTTTCATAGTCATCAATACTATTAAATAAGTCAGGGTGAGAAAATAACCAATTAAACTTTGCTACATCAAAGAAATTCTTGTTTAAGCCATCCTTATCAATATAATTTTTAATAAAATCATCCGTTGATATGTTATATTTAATACATCTTTCCATAAGTGTATCTCTTAAGAAAATATTATATTTATCGAGTAACTTTATATAAACAAGTTCTTGAATACTGTAATGTTCTAAATAATTTGGATCAAGTTCTCTAATTAAATTAAACTTGCCTATCGAAAGTGCATCTTTATATGCAGATTCAGTTAAGCCATTTTCATCAATTCTCTCAGTATTATTAAATCCCAAAAAACCTAAAAATCCAGTTATATCAGATAATTGTTTTCCAATCTTATATTGATTTAATAGTTCCAGAATTTTCTTATATACTCCATCATATGCTTCTATATTATTACATAAAAAATATAAAGTCTCTATGCGTTTAGTATGAGATATATCAAAATTTTCGGTATTACCACTAATTAGTGTTAATGGGAACCCTTTTTTATATTCTTTAAAAAACTTATCAGTTGGAATATAATTACTATCAAAAAGCCCATTAATATCTTCTATTTGCATATTTTGTGAAATGTATTTCATTACAACATCAATTGCATCCATACCAAGTAATTTAGACTGATTAGCCCAGTATTTTGCAGGATTAGGCAAGTCATCAAACTCTATATCGATAATTTCTATACTAGGTGCTTCTAATACGCCACCATTATTTATCCAATTAAGATATTTACCTAATTTATATTTATACATTTGATTATAAATTTCCTCATTAATTAGTCCCATTTGATTTAATATATCTTGTTTAACATTTGAATCTTTATTAAAAAATGTTTGCATATCTATTTCATTTTTAAACGGAACATAACCACCAATCTTAGCAATTTCAACTATCCTTTTTATAATATCTAAATTTTTATAATTTGAAATATCTAGTAATGCATTATCAAACTTTTTATCATTAATATTTAATTTACTATTTATTGAATTATAATCTAAATAATCTATAATATTATTATATTTATCACAATAATAGATAATAGTTGTTAAATCAGCTTTATTTAATAAATCAGTAAAAAAATTTGTTAATAACTGAACACATTTAGGATATGAAAAAACAATATCCATATCAAGATTGGAATCTATAAGCATAAGCATATCATAATAATTAAAATAATTATTAGAAACATATGCCTCTAACACTTTCTTATTATTAGTAATATCATATTCTTTATTCTTAATTAAATCACTAAAACTATAAAAATTTTTATTTATCATTTTTATCATTTTTCTATTATTAATAAGCTCTGAAATAACATTCGCCATATAACACCTTCTACCTTCATATTAAGTATAAAAGAAAATACAAAATATTTCAAGAAAAAAATACACAAATCAATGTGCATTTATATTTTTAAATACTTTCTAACTGCTCGCCAAGAACCAAACATACCTACAATCATACCAATTACTACAAGCACTCCAGATATGTAAAGTACAAATGGATATGGTTTTTCTAGTGTAATAAATGATACAAATAAATGGCCATTAAAGTGTTCATATATTTTTGTATACCCTAATATTGTTGCTACTACAGGTAGAATAGATCCTAGTATTCCTAAGAATAAACCTTCCGTAATAAATGGTATTTTAATATTAGTATTACTAGCTCCAACAAGACGCATAATTTCTATTTCTCTTTTTCTTGAAAAAATAGTTATCTTTATTGTATTTGCTATTAAGAATGCAGTAACTATGATTAATGCAACAACAATTACAATACAAATTTTACGAACAGTATCAAAAATACTAACCATTTGTTCTACCATACCTGCACCATATTTTACAGATGTAATGCCACTAATTTTTTCTAACTCTTTTGCCGTCTCACCTATATGATCTATATTATCTACTTTAATTTGATATGTATTTTGGATCGGAGATTCTTCTTTAGTCCAATCTTGCATTATGCCTTTAAATACATCAGATGATTCCATCATTTCTTCTGATATATCCATTTTATCTCTGAATTTTACATTAGATGGAGTAATATTATCAAGAGCAAGTATTTCTTTTTCTATCCCTTTTATTTCTTCATCTGATTTTTCATTATCTATAAAAGCAACTATTGTAACATCTTTTTCTATTAACTTAGTAAACTTTTCAACACTATATGATAGAACGATTGATACCGCAACAACTATTAAAGTTATTGTAATACATGATATTGAGGCAATTGATAATGAAAAGTTTCTAAAAACGCTCTTAATTGAATCTCTAATACTTCTTGAAAAAATTCTTAATGCTTTCATTTATACGTCCCCTCTTCATAATCCTTAACAATTCTACCAGAGTTAAGTAATATAACTCTTTTGTTCATCTGTTTAACAATCTCAATATCATGAGTAACCATTACTACAGTCGTTCCTAATTTATTAATTGCCTCTAATACTTCCATAATCTCCATACTCTTTTTCGGGTCTAAGTTACCTGTAGGTTCATCACATATAAGTAATTTCGGACCGTTAACTATTGCACGTGCAATTGCAACCCTTTGCTGTTCACCACCTGATAGCTGAGCAGGATAATGTTTTGCTTTATTCTTAAGACCAACTAAATCTAATACCTTTACTACTTTTTTATGTATTTCATCTTTAGGAAGTCCTAATACTTCTAAGGCAAAAGCTACGTTTTCATAAGCAGTAAGTTTAGGTAATAATTGAAAGTTTTGAAATACAACTCCAATCTTTCTTCTTAACTTATATACTTTACTATTTCTAAGTTTTGCAACATTAATACCACCTACAATAATTTTACCTTTTGTAGGTTTTTCTTCACGATAAAGCATTTTAATTAATGTTGATTTTCCACAACCAGTCTCACCAATTAAAAATACAAACTCTCCTTTTTTTATAGTTAAATCCATATCATAAATGGCTGTCACTCCATTTTTATATGTCTTATTAATATTTCTTAATCTAATTAAATCCATCTTACGCACCTCCAGATACTTCATAGGCATCAGTTACTAAGAAAAATGCCCCAGGATCAATTTCTTTCAATCCCTCTTTTAATATATAATACTCACGTGTTGGTAATGTACACATAATAACTTTTTGATTATCTCCTGTATACCCACCTCTACCTTGTAATACAGTTACTCCGTGATTTAAATTATTCATAATAAACTTCTTTACGCTGGTCTCATTATCGGTAATGATATAAAATGTTTTTGACTGAGATATTCCAAGTATTACTTTATCAGTCATAACGCTAATTATGTATAGGGAAATTAATGAATAAATAAATGTTGGAAAATCAAAGACAAATAAACTTATAAGTATAATCACTCCATCAGTAAACAACATAGCTTTACCGATAGATATTTTACCATATTTCGCAACTATATCATTAAGTATATCGGTACCACCAGTAGTATACCCAGCTTTAAAAATTAAACCTAGTCCCAGTCCATGAGAGACCGCACCTACTATTACTATAACAATAGGTTCTAAACTACCTAAATCTATTAATTCAATATAATAAGAGGTAGCAAACACAAATATAGGATATAATAAGCTCCCTGCAATACTTCTTATTGTTTTCTTATGGCCTAACGAAAACATACTTACAATGAGCAGTAATAAACTACTTATTAGTATTGTAACAGCAGGAGTAACATTAAATAGCTTTTTTAAAATTACACCAATACCTCCAACTCCATAAACAGTATTACTAGGTAGTAAAAATATATTGTAAGAAACCGCAACAATAAACACACCTGCAAAAAACTCAGCAAATCTAACAAGCTTATCTTTACTATAAACTCTATCTAATATAGTTGATAAATCAACTTGCTTTTTTTTATTAAAAAACATCTAGCTCACCCCAATAATTAACAAACATTATTTTTTAAATTATCATTAATAAAAATATCAATATCACCATCTAAAACCTTAGTAGGATCACTTACTTCAGTATTAGTTCTATGATCTTTAACTAAGCTATAAGGATGAAGAGTATAAGTACGAATCTGTGAACCAAAATTAATATCTTTATTCTCACCTTTAATACTACTTAATTCTTTTTCTTTTCTTTCAAGTTCCAAATTATATAACTTATTTTTAAGAACATTCATTGCCATCTCTTTATTCCTTATCTGGCTTCTTTCATTTTGACAAGTAACAACTATCTTAGTTGGAATATGAGTAATTCTAACTGCAGAATCGGTTGTATTTACCCCCTGTCCACCATGGCCAGAGGCTCTATATATATCAATACGAATATCATTAGGATCAATCTTAAAATCACTATTTTCATATATAGGAGTAACATCAACAGAAGCAAATGAAGTATGCCTTCTCTTATTAGAATCAAAAGGAGAAATTCTAATTAACCTATGAACACCTTTCTCATTCTTTAAATATCCATAAGCATTTATTCCTCGAATAATCATAGATACGTTTTTTAGTCCAGCTTCTTCACCATCTTGATAATCAACTATCTCTATTTTATACCCTCTTTTTTCACAAAAACGAGTATACATACGATATAACATTGAAGCCCAATCACAACTCTCAGTACCACCCGCACCAGGATGAATATCTATAATACAATCACACTTATCATATTCACCACTAAGTAACACTTCAACCTCCAAGTTAGAAACTTCACTTTCATATTTCTCAATATTGCTCTCTAACTCACTTTTAACATCATCATTATTATCGCTTTTAAGCATCTCAATTAACTCTAATGCATCACTAATTTCATCCTTAACCTTAGATACATTAGATAAAGAATTCTTAAGATTATTAAGTTCACTAACTACTTTCTCAGAATTATCTTTATCATTCCAAAAATTAGCATCAAGCATCAAAGACTCTAATTCTTTAATTCTACTCTTTTTCTTATCTGGGTCAAAGAGACCTCCATAATTCACTTACTCTATCATTTAAATCATTATATATATTTAATAATTCGTAAAATTCCATATAACCACTAATCCATTCTTTAAAAATTATAACATGAATTAATCATTTTTAAAACACTATCAGAAGAAAAGTTAACAAAATTTTGATTACCAATATAAATGTCTCATGACGGGACTCTATTTTTTTTAATTTATAAAGTTATCCCAACGCTAATGATATATAAAAAAGGATAGAACAAATACTCTATCCTTAACTAAACTGTATCAAATTTATTAATTTTCTTCTTTTTCTTTTGTTTCAACAACTGTCTTTCCTTTATATGTTCCACAACTTGGACATACTCTATGTGGTCTTACAGCCTCTCCACATTTTGGGCATGTTGTTGTTCCATTTTCACTAATCTTATAGTGAGTTCTTCTTTTTCTACCTCTAGTATTACTTACTTTTCTAAATGGTACTGCCATTTATCTCACCTACCTTCTTTAATTAAGTCTTCTAGTTCAGCAAGCGGTGAACTAGTTGTCTCGTCATCAGTCACAAGTCTCCAGCCATCACCTTTAATTTCAAGGCCATCTGCTTCTGGACTTACAACACGCATGGGAATTTCCATTAATATATTCTCCCATATTATTGGAAAAATATCAAGTGAATTTGTAAAAAAATCATCATTTTCGTTCAAAAATTCTATCAAGGAACCTTTTATATCCGTTTTATAAGGATATTTTGTCGGTTTTAGTGTAATTGCACATGGAATAATCATGTCCCCTTGGGCACTTAAATCCAGAACAATCTGTTTTAAACTGTTCTTATATATTGTTCCTATAACATGTGTATCACATTCTAACAAGTCAGTTCCTGCTAACTCATCTTTATTAAATGTATAATCAATATTTACATCAATACTTTTATCTATATCATTATTAAGTCTTGTTAAATCAATATTCATCAAACCACCACAAATATTATACTTGATTTTCATAGTAATTGCAATTGCCTAATTTTTCTTATATAATATTTTCGAGGTGTATTATGGTTATAGGTATTATTTGTGAATATAATCCATTTCATAATGGACATATTTATCACTTAAATAAAATTAAAGAAAAACATCCTAATTCTACTATCGTCTTAGTTATGTCTGGCGCAATTACGGAGCGTGGAGATATTAGTATTATAAATAAGTGGGATAAAACTGAAATTGCTTTAAAATATGACGTTGACTTAGTTATAGAGCTTCCTTTTAAATATTCAAGTCAATCAGCAGACTTATTTGCCAAAGGAGCAATAGAAATACTAAATGAACTTAAGGTAGATAAAATAATCTTTGGTAGTGAGTGTAATGATAAAAATTTGCTTTTGAAAATTGCGAATATCCAGTTAAGTGACAAATATAATGAATTAGTTAAAAAACATTTAGATGAATATAGTTATCCAGAGGCATTAGATAAAGCATTAAAAGAAATATCTAGCATTAGTATTAATACGCCTAATGATTTATTAGGATTAAGTTATATAAAAGAAATTATTAAAAATAACTATAATATTGATTTTGAAACTATTAAAAGAACTAACGACTATAACAGTAAGGAATTAAATGGTATCTCTAGTGCGACTAGTATTAGAGAGGCTATTAAAAATAACTTAGATATATCTCCTTATGTCCCAAAAGAAACATTAGAAGTTATTGACAAAGAATTAAATTTAAATAATTATTTCGAATTTATAAAATATAAAATATTATCTACAGATAATTTATCTTATATACTAGGTATAGATGAGAAAATAGAACCTAGAATAAAAAGTAGTATTTTAGTATCTAATAATATAGATGAATTAATTAAGAATATTAAAACTAAAAAGTATTCTTATAATAGAATTAAAAGAATACTTATATATATACTTATAGATTATAAGAAAGCAGAACATAATACCAATAATTATATTAGAATACTAGGATTTAATAAAAAAGGAAGAGCATATCTATCAAGTGTTAAAGAAAATATAAAAATACCAATTATTACTAACTATTCCAATAGCAATAATTTAATAGATATTGATATTAGAATTAATAATATACTTTCTATAAAATCAAGGAAATATGATGAATTAAAACAAGTAATAAGAAAAATAGATACCGAATGATATCTATTTTAATTTACTCTTATATACATTTATAACTGGTCTAATATAAGCTAAAGTATCACTAGAAGCCTTATATGCATAATTATTATTATCATAATTTATGACAATAAATGAATTACCATCTACCCAATACTCTTTATTTATATATCCTATCCAATAAGGAGCATCAACACCTTCATAATAACTAGTATTAGTTTTATCAACAAATCCTATGCTTTTTAATTCATTTAATGTAATTAATCTAATCTTTGAACCATCAATTTCTTTTAAATCATCATAAATACTGCTTGCATAATCGTTAAGTATATTATTTATATTGTATTCATCATAGTTAATTGCATCACTAATAGTATCCCTTTTAAGAAGTGTTACATAATTATTATTATTACTTAATACATACCAATAAGAATCATTATAGTATATCGCACTTCCTACTTCATAATTATTGTTAATTTTAGTAGCTAGTTCACTTTTAATACATTTATTATTATCTAATTCATAAGAGTCAGGACATACATATCCATCAATAGAAGTTATACCTCCTAAATAAAATCTTAACTTATTTAAATCACTATTATCAATTTTACCATCACCAGTAACATCTGCAACCTTATTTATAGTAACTGAATTATCATTACTATCTAAATAATCAACTAGTAATTGTTTATCTTGATTATCAATTACTCCGTCACTATTAATATCACCTATTTTTTTCGCAGATATTTCTATCTTACATCTATTACCAACAAGTTCATAACCTTCATTACATATATATTTATTTATAACAGAATTTCCCATAAGTAACAATAAATCACCATTCAAAGTTATTCCTATCATAATGGCAAATAAAAATAATGACGCAACTATAGGTAACCCTAAACCTTTAGTTTTAACTTTTACTTTTGTCTTAGGTTTTGGACTTTTTGATGGATTCATACATACCCTACTTTCTATCTATAAATAATATTATCATTATTTTTAGATTTTTGCAATACTACTATGTCCTTTCATGATTTTCTTTATACCATATGGATGTTTAAAAGCAATAGTTAATATGCTTTTATCAATTCCAACAATTACTCCAAGTCCAAATTCACTATGTTTTACTTTCTCCCCTAATGTATAATTAATGCTATCATCTATTGTAATAGTCGATTTTTTAGTATTTCCAGTAATCTTTATATCATCAAGATAATCTTCACTAATCTCATTAATAAATCTACTTTTTGAATTATGATTATCAAGTCCATAAAGCATTCTTGTATTACAACTAGTTATATATAGCTTTTTCTTAGCTCTTGTAACGGCAACATAACAAAGCCTTCTTTCTTCTTCTAGTTCATCATTAGATTCTATAGATCTACTATGTGGAAATAAATTTTCTTCCATACCTATTAAAAATATATAATCAAACTCTAAACCTTTTGCTGCATGTACAGTCATCATTGTAACTACATCTTTATTATCTTTAGCCTCTTCAATATCAGATACTAAACTTATTTCATTTAAGAAATCTTCTAAAGATATAATTCCATATCTAGCTTCAAAATTCATAGTAATTGATTTAAACTCTTCTAAGTTTTCTAATCTAGCTATTGACTCAATACTATCTTCTTTTTCTAAAGAAGATCTAATTCCTGTTTTATCAAGTATATCATCAACAAGCTCAGTTAAAGACATCTCTTCACTATCTTTAATTAATTCTAGTATTATTTTTTTAAATTCTAATTCTTTTCCAGAATCTATTGCTTCAAACATACTTATATTATTGTTTATTGCTTTTAAGCTTATCTTTTCAATTGTTTTTAAACCAATTTTTCTTTTAGGAACATTAATTATTCTAGTTAAACTAATATCATCATTTGTATTATATATTAATCTTAAATAGCTAATTAAATCTTTAATTTCCCTTCTATTATAAAAGTAAAAACTTCCAACTATTTTATAGGGAATATTTTCACCTAACATAACTTCTTCTATATTTCTTGATAAAGCATTAGTTCGATAAAGAATTGCGATAGAATCTTTAGGTACACCATTTGATATTAGCTCACTTATCTTAGATACAATATAATTTGCTTCATCACGTTCATCCATACATCTTTTACATGTTATCTTATCACCAATATCATTAGATGTCCAAAGATTTTTATCTTTTCTATTTTTATTATTCTTAATAATATCATTAGCTGCACCTAATATAGTTTTAGTAGAACGATAATTCTGTTCAAGCATAATAACACAGGTATTAGGATAATCCTTTTCAAAATTTAATATATTACGATAGTTAGATCCCCTAAACCCATATATACTTTGATCTTGATCACCGACTACACATATATTCTTATATTTCGCACTTAACATTTTAGTTAGAATATATTGCACCTGATTAGTATCTTGATATTCGTCTATTAATATATACTTATACTGTTCCTGATATATTTTTAATACTTCAGGATGACTTTGAAATACTCTAATTGGTAATAATAATAAGTCATCAAAATCAACAGAATTATTAGAAAGCAATCTTGCTTGATACTTACGATATATAGATACAACGACACCATCAATCTCATTACTAGTAAACTTATCTAGTTCATCTGGACTCATTAATTCATTTTTGGCACTACTAATTTTATTTCTAATTGTTTTAGGACTATAATGTTTAGGATCAAAACCTGAGTCTTTTATGAGTTTCTTAATAAGTGATAATACATCATCACTATCTATAATAGTAAAGTTTTTACTTAAACCGACATATTCATAATACTTTTTTAATATAGTAAGACCAAAAGAATGAAATGTTGATATCTGCATATATCTTGCTTGATCTCCAATTAGATTTGTAATACGTTCCTTCATTTCATTCGCAGCTTTATTTGTAAAAGTAATTGCCAGAATATTATAAGGGTCAATCCCTTTTTTTACTAAATATGCAATACGAGTAGTTAATACCTTAGTTTTTCCAGAACCAGCTCCAGCCATAACAAGCATAGGTCCATCAGTATGAGTAACCGCATTAATTTGTTCTTTATTTAAACCGTCTAACATAATACCACCGATAATATGATATCAAAAAAGATATACTATTTACAAGTATATCCTGATTCTCTCATTTCTTTTTTCATCTGACTTTTAGAAGAATTCTTAAGACTAGTTCCATACCATGATTCTAATTCTTTCTTAGTAAAATTCATACTTATATCAAAGCCATCTTCATTTTCCACAAATGAAACATTAAAACCTAATCCTTGATATTGATTCTTAAGTTCTTCTAAATATGCATCCTTTTTATCTAAATAATCATTATTAAAAGTAATTCTCTGATTAAGATTTGTATTAGTTAAAGTATTACCTTTAAAATTCATAACCATAGATTCATCTAACATATACTGTGGTTGACTATAGTCTTGATTACCACAAACTAATTTGTCAGCTTTAAAAAACATAAAATAACTTAAAACACCTACAGCTGCCACAATTAGTATAGTTATAATAAGTAATATGATAAACAATGCTTTTTTCTTCTTCTTTTTTGGTTTAGCATTTTCTGTAACTAGCGTTTCAGTATTAGTTCCAGCATTAGTATTATTAGTTATATTAGCATCAATACTATTATTAACACCTTCAGTATTATCACCAACAAAATTAGTTATCAATTCATCAACACCATCACTTGTATTATTAATAGTATTGTTATTATTATCTCCTAATACACTATCCATTGATACAGTAGGTATTTCAATTACCCCACTAGTTTCACCAATATCACTAACAGGTACGTTAAAGTTATTAAAATTAAAATTTGGAATATTATTATCAATACTATTCTGTGAGTTTATTACAGGAGCTGATATATTATTATAACCAACCGTATTTTCCTGTGGAATACTCGATTCAGCTGAATTACTAACCGGTATATTTACATTTGGAACCACTACATTAGGGACATTATTTTCTACCGTTATTCCTTGATTAATTGCTGCATTATTTGAAACTGAATTTATAGTTAATGCTTCTTGTAGATCTTTATCTACAATATCATTTACCTGTGGAGTATTTGATTCTACCATATTATTAACTGGTGTACTTACATTAGGTACAACTACATTTGGAACACTATTTTCTACTGATATTCCTTGGTTAACTCCTACATTATTTGAAACTGGATTTATAGTTAATACTTCTTGTAGATCTTTATCTACAATATCATTTACCTGTGGAGTATTTGATTCTACCATATTATTAACTGGTGTACTTACATTAGGTACAACTACATTTGAAACACTATTTTCTACTGATATTCCTTGATTAACTCCTACATTGTTTGGAACTGGATTTATTGTTAATGCTTCTTGTAGATCTTTATCTACAATATCATTTACTTGTAGAGTATTTGGTTCTACCATATTATTAACTGGTGTACTTACACTAGGGACAACTACATTAGGGGCATTATTTTCTACTGATACACCTTGATCAATTCCTACATTATTTGAAACTGAATTTACAGTTATTGCTTCATGCGAATTATTCATTGACACATTGTTTGAAGGCAATGTATTATTAAGCGAAACACTTGATTCCTTTGTATTTAAATTACTTGGATTATTATCTGTTACACCAATATTACTTCCAAATATACTAAGCGGATCACTATTAACACTTTGATTTTGTATATTACCATTATTAACATTAAAACCAGAAGGATTACTATTTTGCTCAATGGCATTACTATTTAATCCAGTATTCAAAGACACTTCACCAGGCATTTCCTTGTTACCAGCAAACATATTAAATGACGGATGCGAATTAGCACTGCCATTTAAACTAACTTGATTTGAAACTATAGTAGAATTATCGGTTGCTTCACTAAAACCTATATTTACTTGTGGAATACTTGATATATTTTGATTTTGCACTTGGGGTTTTTGAATATTTACAACAGGTATATTAGGCACCTCGTTTACAAAAGAAGTATTGTTTTCAGTTTGAATAATATTATTTGCTGCTGTATCTTGCATTGATAAATTACTATTCACTTCGGTATTTTGATTAGAATAACTATTATTATTAACACTATCAAATTGGTCCATTAAATCAAATACAGATGTATTGTTATCAACTACTGGAGATTGATAATTATTATTAAAATTCGTAAAATTACTAATAGGAGGCAGTCCATACTTATCGTGGACACTATTTGTATTTGATGGTGCGACTCCCATTGGAGGAAGTGAATTATTTATATTATTATTAACCCCAATATTATTCTTTTCTTCATTCATACGATCATTCCTTTACGATATAAGTATACCAATCATTGATAGAAAAGTCAATTATATGAATTGATGAACAAAAAGTCAAAATAAATTTTGACTACTGCCTACCTCACGGTAGGCTTTTTC
>CAMJTE010000015.1 GCA_946408655.1 uncultured Caryophanales bacterium
TGATATCATATTTTGCTTAATTTTCAAAGGAAAGCATGCCGGACAGCTCTAGTATATTCTTCAAAGATAGATTTTTGTGGCATAGGTCTAAATACTATTTGTCTTGATGAATAAAGTCTTTCACTTAATCTATCTTTTGAATATTCTTCACCAAATACATTTTCTATTCTAACTTTATCTTCACCGTCTCTATAAATAGTTATTACACCATTACGAGAGTATATTTTATAACCTAATGATTTCATTCTTTCAAATAGTTGTTTTAAAGTAACTGAATAACTAATAACATTATCTAAATCTTCTTTAAGAGTTTTATAGTATTCATCGTTTGATATACTTTTGGTGTAAGTCTTTTTATAAAACTTGTCTTCATCTAAAACAGATAGTCCGTATTCCGAACATAGTGAATCAGAAATATGTCTTAT
Source organism: uncultured Caryophanales bacterium (assembly GCA_946408655.1). Lineage (GTDB taxonomy): Bacteria > Bacillota_I > Bacilli_A > RF39 > UBA660 > RUG12438. Next base: position 426 of record CAMJTE010000015.1, read on the forward strand.
TTTTGATATATTAGTTAAGTTGTTATTATATTTCTTACCACTTTTAAAAGAAACAGAGTTGATTATGAAATGATTGTGTATGTGATTCGTATTTTGATGTGTAGCAACAACCACTTCATAATCTTTAAACATTTCTTCAGCAAACTTAACACCAATCTCATGAGCAATATCTGGAGTAACTTCTCCTTCCTTAAATGATTGATAACCATGATACGCAAGAACTCCATCTTTCTTTCTAAATCTTTCTTTAGTGAACCCCATATCATCACAAGGATTATTTTCATCACAATTTAAGCAACTTACATAACAAACTTTTTCTTGTTTAAAATTATAATCTTTAATAGGTTCTTCTAAATAACTATATGATTCTTCATTACCATAATCTTTATTAAGAGTTTTTTCAGGATTGATGATATAATTTATAGACTGCTTTAAATTATTATTAATACTCCAAATTGATGTTGTCGCCATTATAGGTTTATCCGTTCTTTTGGAGTGGTGGGAGAAATACCACCTTGCTTGCTTATGACAACATCAGACATAAATTATCTCCTTAAGAATAATTTCTTCAGCATTATTCTTATAATTATTCATCAATTTTACCCATTCAATTTGATTATTTTCTTTACTTTTTTCAGATAGTTTTTCATCATTTTTAATATAGTTATCCATTAAAGTTTTTAATCTTTTTTCTGAGTCTTTACTGACTGAAAGAAGATGATTTGTTAGTTCATTCCTCATTAAAAGTGTCTGATATAATCCTTTTTTGTGTTCCTTAATATAGTTTAATCGCAAGTAACCATACTTATTTATTTCTTTGTAATTTTGATTTTCAATTACCAAATTAGGTAATAAATAATCTCCAACTTTTTTATAATCAATATTCATAATTTAATCAAATCCTTTCTAATAATTCATTTGTTTTGTAACTTATAATTCCATATTTATCTTTAACATTATCGACTGTAATAGGGAATTTATCTTTGGGTGAAATTGCTACAAATCTTATAATCTTTTCATTATCTTTTGGTTGATATTCTAAAATAACTTCATTGGTTTCTTCATCAATTGTTTCATACATTTCATAAAAGGATGTTTCAAAATATTCATTCATTTTAGATAAATATTTATCTAATTGTTCTTCATTCATTCTGCCACCTTTAATAGTTTCTTCTTTGTCACCAACCCTAACAGGTACTGCAACATCAAAGATACCTCTCTCATAAAACTTTACTAATTGTCTTATAAATCCGTTTCTAAAATTAATCTTTTCAAGAATTAAATTACCTTTACTATCTTTCTTTATCTCAATAGTATCAATAAATTTAGATATAAATTCTTGTTTTCCAGACTTGTCCATACCATCCCATTTTGTTTTTAAAACAGTATTTAAAGTATCAAGTCTAATCATTTTTTCTTTTTCTAAATCTCTCTCAGCAAGTAATTCGTGTGGAGAGTAGTTAAATGTTTCTAAATTAACTAACTCTAGTTTTTTAGTTTCAAGGTTAGCAAGTTTATCTTCAATTAGTTTATAATCTTCTTTAAAATCATCAATTTCAACAATGCCTTTAATATACAAGTCTTTAATCCTATTTCTTTGCTTTTCTAAATCTCTAATTTCTTTATCAATAGAAGTAGTATCAATATTATTTGTTTTATCTTCTAATACAGGTAGAAAGAACTTTTTAACTGCCATATCATATTCTAATAAATCATAGATAAAATCTCTTAATAAATGTTCTACATGGTCTTCATTAAAGTTAATGTGACAATGCTCACAAGTATAGTACATATACTTTCTTTTAGTACCACCAGAACCTTTACATTTCATAATTCTATTGCAACTAGGACATTTTAATCTTTGAAAGAAAATATAAACTCTATCTCTAGTATAAGTCCTTTGATTTCTTTCTTTTTGTCTTTGACATTCTTCCCATTTAGCACGAGATATGATAGGTTCTACAACATTCATATAAACAATAGGTTCTAGATTTTCTTGTTTACCAATTCTTTTATATTGTTCATAATCTCCCATATAGATTTTATTATCAATAATCTTTTGAATAGTAGTATCTTTCCAATTTTTCTTTGGATAAATATTGTTTTCTTTAAAATAATTAGCAATTTGCTGAAAACTTTTGCCTTCTAAATACATATCAAATATCTTTTCTACATAGGAACGAGTAGCATTATCTATTACCATTCTTTTATCTTCTGCACTCTTATAACCAAATGGTCGCTGTCCTGGAATATGACCTGATTTAATGGCTCCATTTAAGCCAAATTTAGTTCTTTCTGATACAATTTCTATTTCTAATTGAGATAAAACTGTAAGCATTCTTACAAAGAATCTACCATTAGCAGTAGAGGTATTAACATCATCTCTATCACATAGTAGAAAGCAATTATATTGTTCTAATACTGATATTAGTTCTTCTAAATCACGAACTGAACGAGTAATTCTGTCTAGTTTGTAAGCAACAATATAATTAAGTTTTCCTTCCTTCATATCTTTAAGCATTTCTTGAAACTGTGGTCTATGTTCCATATCTTTAGCAGATATTCCTGCATCTTTATAGACCTTATAAACTTCTAACTCCTTAAACTTACATAACTGAAGTAATTTTTCTTCTTGTTCTCCAAGTGAAAATCCTTCTCTTGCTTGATCTTCGGTTGAAACACGAATATAAACTCCTGCAACTTTCCTTTCATTATCCATAATTATCAATCTCCTTTCTTTCTTTCTTGGATTTTTGAAAGGCACCAAAGTAAAAAGGTGTCACATAACAAGGACACCTTTGAATAATTGATTATTTTATACGACAAAAACAACCAATATTGTGGGAGTATATAAACTCACCAATTCATTAATGCCTTGCTATGTACTCTGATAATTCAGACAATGGGATTTTCTTCTTTAAACTCCCTATATAAAAATGTTTCTGTTCATTGAAGAATAAATATAACTTATCTCCAATAATTACTTTATGTGGCTCTACATACGCTAAATTGGTATGTTCCACAATCCTTAAGTATCCATCAATTATTTGATAGGACTTCTTATTAAATTTGCAAGACCAATTAATTTTGGCTTTGAGTTCATCACTCATATTGATTTTCTTCTTTACGATATTAATCATACCACATCACACCCTTTCTTTGCAATAGCAACAAAAAAATCAACTTGCGTTGATTTAATCATTAACATCGCTTGGTGCGACGATTTTATCTTTTGGAGCAAGTGACCAGAATCGAACTGGCATCCCAGCCTTGGCAAGGCCGTGTACTAACCATTGTACTACACCTGCAACAGCAAATTCATTATAGCACACCTTCATTTGTTTGTCTAGTAATTGTGGCAACTTTTTTTCTGCTTATTGAATAAAGACTGATATTTTGTTATAATTTAATCGCAATGATTTGGGTAATGATTAGAAGGTGGTAATATGCGATATAATCCTAATATTTATATTGGTTTATCTGATGAACAGGTTAAATTAAGAAATGAAGAAGGACTTGTAAATTATGATACTGATATTAAAACTATAAGTATTAAGAAAATTATTTATAAGAATATATTTACTATGTTTAATTTATTAAACTTTGGTATTGCATTATGTATATTCTTTGTTCATTCGTATAAAAATTTATTGTTTTTGGGTATTGTTTTTTGTAATACAATAATAAGTATTATACAGGAGATTCATGCTAAAAAAACTATCGATAGATTAAATGTAATTGCCACTTCTAAATTATGTGTTTTAAGAGAAGGAAAAGAGAAAATGGTATCTATTCATTCTATTGTTCTGGATGATATTGTTAAGTATAAACTTGGAAATCAAGTAGTTGCTGATTCAATTATTATGGATGGAATAGTAGAAGTAGATGAATCGTTTATTACAGGAGAGTCTAATCATGTTTTAAAGAAAGTAGGAGATATGCTTTTATCCGGAAGTTTTATTGTATCTGGTAATTGTGTGTGTAAGGTAGAACATGTTGGACTTGATAACTATACTGCTAAAATATCTAATGAAGCAAAATATATTAAGAAAGTAAATTCGGTAATTGTTAATACTTTAAATAGAATTATTAAAATCATATCATTTGTAATTATTCCACTTGGATTTATTCTTTTCTTAAGACAGTATGGTGAGGTTAACTTAAGTAAGGCAGTAGTTGCTTCTTCAGCAGCTATTATATCAATGATTCCAGAAGGGTTAGTATTACTAACCAGTTCAGTATTTTTTATAAGTGCATTAAGACTTGCTAAAAAAAATGTATTGGTTCAAGATTTATATTGTGCAGAGTCATTAGCTAGAGTTGATACTATATGTTTAGATAAAACAGGAACACTTACTAAAGGTACTGTTGAGCTTATTAAAGTTGTGCCTATTGATAATAAATATAGTATGGGAGAAGTATTATCAAGTATTAGTAATGGTTTAAAAGGTGATAATAAGACTATGGATGCAATATATAGTGTTTATAATAAAAAAACTGATTATATTGTAACCAATAAAGTACCATTTTCATCTAGTCGTAAATATTCTGGTGTTAGTTTTAAAGATAAAGGAACATTTATTCTTGGAGCTAAAGAGATGCTTTGTAAAGATGAAAAAGTATTTGAAAAATATAGTAATTATCGTACTATTGCGTTAATGCACTCTGATAATGATTTTTCTGGATATGATTTACCTAAAAATATGAAATTAATAGGTATACTAGTATTTCAGGATGAAATTAGAGATAATGCGATAGATACTTTAAATTATTTAAAAAAAGAAGATGTAGATATTAAAATAATTACTGGAGATAGTGTTAGTAGTACGGTTGCGATATTAGATAGATTAGGTATTGAACATAAAGTAATAGATATGAGTAAAGTTAAAAATACAGATAATCTAAAAGAGATAGTATGTGATTATAATGTGTTTTGTAGAGTAAAGCCAGAAGAGAAGAAAGAAATAGTTATGTCACTTAGAGCTAACGGGAAAAATGTAGCTTTTGGTGGAGATGGCGTAAATGATGTACTTGCTTTAAGAGAGGCTGATAGTAGTATATCAATTGCGAGTGGATCTGAGGCTGCAAGAAATGTTGCGCAAGTAGTATTAATGGATTCAGATTTTAAATCAGTACCTTCTATTATTAAAGAAGGTAGAAGAGCAGTTAATAATTTAGAAAGATCTGGATGTTTATTTTTAACTAAGACTACATATTCAACATTACTTGCGATAGTTTTCTTATTCTTATCTATGGCATATCCCTTTGAACCAATTCAAATGAGCTTAATTAGTGGGATTACTATTGGAATACCTTCATTTATATTAGCCTTAGAATCTAATAATAAAAGAATTACTGGTAATTTCTTTATTAACGTAATAAGTAAATCTATTCCTAGTGCAATAACAATAGTTTTAGATATTTTAATAGTTATGCTATTTTCATACATTTTTAAATTTAGTAATGGTGCGACATCTACCATGGCAGTAATGTTAGTTGCTTTTACTGGATTTATCTTATTATTTAAACTATGCTATCCGTTTACAAAACTTAGAATTAGTCTTTATATTTTCTTAGTTACAGTATTTGTTTTATGTGTATTTATTCTTCATAGTTTATTTGATTTAGTTTTATTAACACCATTTATGATGTTAACACTTTTAAGTCTTTCTGTATTAGATGTTGCGCTCTTTACAGAACTTAGTTATCTCTTTGATAAAAAGATAGAGAAGCATCATGATAAAATAATTAGTAAAACAAAATAGTTTACTTGCAAATAGGTAGTTTGATATAATATAGTTATAAACAAGAAAGAAGGTGAGTCGAGTTTTTACTCGATATAATATGGATATTGAAAATGTTGAAGTTGAAAAAGAACTAAGAGTAGTGTTTATGGGAACTCCACAATTTAGTGTTCCAGTATTAAGCGCACTTATAGATAATTATAATGTAGTTGCGATAGTTACTCAGCCAGATAAGATTATAGGTCGTGGTGGTAAAGTTGGTATAACACCGATAAAAAAATTAGCTATGGATAATAATATCCTATGTCTTCAACCAAAGAAAATTAAAGAAGAATATGAAGAAATTATCGCACTTGAACCAGATATTATTATTACTTGTGCTTATGGTCAAATCATTCCTAAAGAATTGCTTGATTATCCAACACATGGTTGTATAAATGTACATGCATCACTTCTTCCAAAGCTTAGAGGAGGAGCTCCAATACAAAGAGCTATTATGAATGGGTATAAAAAAACAGGTATTACTATTATGTTTATGGATGTAAAAATGGATAGTGGTGCGATTATAGAAACTAGTGAGATTGAAATTGGTGATAGTGAGTCTTATAAGTCATTACATGATAGATTATCTAAATTAGGTAGTGAGTTACTGATTAAAGTATTACCAGATATTATAAGTGGTAATATTAATCCTAAAGCTCAAGATGAGAGTGAAGTTACTTATGGCTTTAATATAACTAAAGAGGATGAAAAACTAAATTTTAGTAAAAGAAAAATAGATATTTATAATCAGATTAGAGGTCTTGATGGATTTAGCGGTACTTATGCAATATATGAAGGAAAAAGATTAAAAGTATGGGAGTCAGCTCTAAGTGATAATCATTTTTCTGATTTATTAGATGGTGAAATTACTAATGTATATAAAAATGGTATTGGTGTGAAAGTAAGTGATGGTGAGATTATTTTAACCTCTGTTCAGTTAGAAGGGAAAAATAGAATGAGGGCCATTGAGTTTGCTAATGGAAAGAATTTAGTTGGAAAGGTATTAGAATAAAATGAAGAATGTAAAAGGAGTAATAGAGGGTATTGGTAATATATTTTGTAATCCTAAACTTAGAGGTATTGCGCAAATTATATTTTGGTTTATATTTTTCTTTATAGTAGCTATGATATTTAGAAGTTCTAAAGCAAGTAGTTCTAGAGTTCCTAAAAAAAATAATAATACTAATATAACTAATAATGAAAAAAATGGTGTTGTTAATAGCTATGAATATGAATATCAGTATAAAGATGATAACGGTAATATAAATATTATAGGTACACATTTTGAAAATAAAGAATCATTTAGTATGAATGGCACTAAATACTATGAGATTAGTGGTATTTATTATGATGCAACTACTAAAAATAAAGTTGATATAGGTTATGCGATAGACGAATGGAATTATGAATGTATAAAGAATATCGCTAATCATAATCCATATACTAATCAAACTAAATATAAAAATGGTATAACAAAGTATGAGTATAATATAGAAAAAAGTATATATAATAATTATTATATTAAAACTTATCCAAATGATATTGCACTCACAATAACTAAGAATGGTGATTTAATAAGTGATGTAACAATTGATTATGGATTTGGTATAGTAAATATTAAATATACAAATATAAATGAAATAGATAGTTTAGATATAAATTTAGAATAGGTGACTAATATGTTTAATATAAAAAGTGATTCAAGAAGAGTAAATAAGGGAGATATATTTGTTGCTTTAGATGGTATTAAAAGCAATGGTGATTGTTATATACAAAATGCTATTGAAGCAGGAGCTAGCAAGATAATATGTAAAAATGGAAAGTATGATGTAGAGACTATTAATGTAGATAGTCCTAAAAAATACTTAACTAAATATCTAGAGGATAATTATAATAAATATTTAGATGAAATGACACTTATTGGTATTACTGGTACTAATGGTAAAACTACGACTGCTTTTTTAATTTATCAAATGTTAAATAAACTAGGTAAGAAGTGTGCATATATTGGAACTATTGGTTTTTATCTAGATAAGAAAGTTGCTAACTTAGTTAATACTAGTCCAGATACATGTATACTATATGAAATGTTTATGAGAGCATATGAAGAAGGATATAAGTATATTGTAATAGAAGTAAGTAGTCAAGGTCTTGCTTATAATAGATATGAAGGTGTTAGGTTTGATTATGCATTATTTACTAATTTAACAGAAGATCACTTGGATTATCATAGGACTATGGATAATTATGCTAAAGCTAAACAAAAATTATTTAAGAAATTAAAAGATAATGGTATAGGTATTATTAATAGTGATGATAACTATAAAGATTATTTTAAAACTAAAAATACTATTACTTACGGAATATATTCTGGAGATTATAAAATAAAAGATTATAAATTATCTGCTAGTAATACTTTAATTGAAATGAGTTATAAAGAAAATACTTATAAATATGTATATCCTTTAATAGGTAAATATAATATTTATAACGTATTATTAACTATAACACTACTAAATCAATTAGGTATAGCTTTAAATGATATAGATTTTAAAGGAATAAAGAGTCCAGATGGTAGAATGGATATGATTAAATATAATAGTAATTCTATAATTATTGATTATGCACATACTCCTGATGCTATGGATAATATCTATAAGACAGTAAAACCAATATGTAAAGGTAGTATTATTACAGTATTTGGGTGTACAGGTTCTAGAGAAAGAGAAAAAAGACCTATTATGATGAGGCTTGCATTAGAGAATTCGAGTTATGTAATAGTTACAGAAGATGATTTACATGAAGAAGATTTCAATGATATAGTTAATGATATGACTGATGGTGTTAAAGATAAGCACTATGAGGTTATAAAAGATAGAGGTAAAGCAATAAAAAAAGGAATTGACAAATTAACTAATGATGATATACTATTAGTACTGGGAAAAGGACATGAAGAGTATATTATTATAGGTAACGAACGTGTACCATTTAATGACCATAAAGAGGTTATGAAATTACTTAAAGATATTAAGGTTAGATAAAAATAATTAATTCAGGGAGGTTAAAAATATGTTTAAATTATTTAAGAAAAAAGAAAAATATGAAAAATCAGAATTATTTGATTTTGAGAAGGCATCATTTAAAATGAAAGTTGAATATTTGCTTAAAAGTATAAGCGAAGATGATGATGAATATATAGAAAGATTAGAATTAATTAATCAAATGAAAAAATGGTATGAATTAAGATATCCGTCTGTATACATTGAAAAATTCTTTGACCTTGATTATGCAGAAGATATTAATGACTATGTATTTAAAAATACAAAAAAACCAGATATGGATTGGAATGATATCTATAATACAAAGGTATTCTTAAATCTTTTAAACCCTAGATTACATAGATTTTTACGCGCAAGTGCTTTTAATGATGGCATTTATTTAAGAGTGGGATATCTAAGAGAATATATTAGACTTTCTAAAAAAGGTACTATAATGTGTTCAGATTTATTTGAAAAATACGAAGGAAAAAGTATCAGAAAACTTTATGAAGATATATTAAATAATAAATTCTATATTAATACTAATAGCGAAGATAAAGAAGAGTTTATTAGTAATATGAAAGTTGAAATTGAAAATGTAATTAATGATTATGATAATGAGATTAAAGCAAAAAAAACCATGATAGAATGTGTAATTTATTCTTTACTTGATCATTGGAATTTAGAAATTGCAGCTCGACGAGCATTATTATTTGCAGAAGAATTTAAAGGTAATATTGATATTCCACTTATTTATGGTGCAGGTACAACATATTATAATGATTGTACTAAAGATTTTATTAATTATTATTTAATGCTTGGTGGAGATATTAATTTAGAATGCTTTGAAGATTATGATAGAGAAAAATATAATAAAGTTCCACTTAAAGATATACTTAAGAAGTATCATAATTCAAAATATGAAAAAGAAATGTTAGAAAGAATTGCTAGTATATTAAAAAGTAATATTCCAAGTAATGTTGAAGGATTTGAAAAAAGTAATGAGATTAAACAAAAAAGAATTGAAAGAAAACTTTATAGAAAGTAGGTAGTAGTTATCTGCTTTTTTTGCAAGTGCAAAACAAGAAAAGATAATTTGCAAAAGAAAAGTCATGCCAAAAAGGTGTAAAAAAACAAGTCAAGTCGTGCCAAAAAAGTGTAAAATATATTGATTTTATAAATGTTTTATGATATATTTGTAGCAAAGGAGATAACATTATGCAAAGAAAAATATATAATAAATTATTAGATTGGAAAAATAATTCTCTTAATAATAAACCTCTTATGGTATTAGGCGTTAGACAATGTGGTAAAACATATATAATAGAAGAATTTTGCAAAAAAGAATACAAGAAGTATTATACTTTAAATTTACTTCAACGAGCCGATATAATAGATTTATATAAAAGTAAAAAGGCATCTTCCGAAAAATATAAAATATTAAAATCATTGATAAACTTTGATTTTGATGAAGAAGGATCAATTCTATTTATTGATGAGATTCAAGAAAGTGAAGAATTGATAAGCGATTTAAAATATTTTTGTGAAGAACACAATAATGTTAAGATTATTTGTGCTGGATCTTTACTGGGAGTAAAGTTAAAAAGATTTTCTAAGTCATTTCCAGTTGGTAAAGTATGGAGATTAAATCTGTATCCTATGGATTTTGAAGAGTTCCTGATGGCTTTTAATGAAAATATGCTAATAGATTATATGAAAGATTGTTTTATTAATAATAAATCTATGGATATATTACACGATAAAGCAATGTATTATTATAGAAATTATTTAATAACTGGTGGTATGCCAGAAAGTATTATGAATATGATTAAAATTAACAATGATTATATTAATTATGATAAAGAAATTATTAGTAATATTATAGAATCTTATTTTGATGACATGAAAAAATATGTTGATAGTACTTCTGAAACATTGAAAATAAGAAGAATATATAATTCACTTCCTAATCAATTAGCTAATACATCACATAAATTTCAATACTCGAAGATAGATAAAGGAGCTAAATCAAGAGAATATGAAGTGCCACTCGATTGGTTATTATCCTCAAATATGGTTTTAAAAGTTAATAGTGTTAAAATTCCACAAAAGCCGTTAAAAGGATTTGAAAACGATGATGTATTTAAATTATTCTTTAGTGATATAGGGATACTAAATAATCTATTAGAAATATCTATAAATGATATTTTAAATGATAAATTAGAAATATATAAAGGAATAATAACAGAAAATTATGTTGCTAATCAACTTATTTCTAATAATGTACCAATATATTATTGGAGGAGTAATGATGCAGAAGTAGACTTTTTAATTACTACTAGTGATGATGGTGTTATACCTATAGAAGTTAAATCCTCTGATAATACTCAAGCAAAAAGTTTAAAAGTATATATTAATAAATATAATCCAAATTATTCAATAAAACTATCTACAAAAGATTTTAGCTATGATTCTAAAAATAGAATAAAAAATATTCCTTTATATGCAACTTTTTTAATAAAGAATCTAGCAGATTAGATAATTTGATATTAGAAAAAAAATATAAAGGTAGCAATTAACCTCTAGTTTATTTAAACATAAAATATACTGAGGTGTTTTTATGTTACAGAATGATTCTAGAAAGGTTAAGAATGGTGATGCTTTTATTGCAATTAAAGGTATTAATGGAGATGGTCATGACTATATAGAAGATGCAATTAATAGAGGTGCTAGTAAAATAATATGTGAGCACGGCAATTATGATAATTGTGAGATTGTAGATGACACTAATAAATATTTAAGAGAATACATAAAGAATAATTATGTGGATATTATTAAGAATTTAAAATTAATTGGTATTACTGGTACTAATGGAAAGACCACTACATCATATCTGATATATCAAGCAATGAATATTGTAGGTATTAGATGTGCCTATATTGGAACTATTGGTTTTTATATGAATAGAAAAATGTATGATAACACTAATACCACACCTGATATTTTAAGTTTATATCATATGTTAATTGAATGTGTTAGAAACGATATAGAATATGTAGTAATGGAGGTGAGTAGTCAGGGACTTGCTTATAATAGAGTTGAATTTCTAAAATATGATTATGCAGTATTTACTAATTTGACAGAGGATCATTTAGATTTTCATAAGACTATGGATAATTATTTAGAATGTAAATTAAAACTATTTAGTATGTTAAAGAATAATGGTGTTAGTATAGTTAATAGTGATGATAAGTGTTATAAAAAGTTTATTACTGATAATTGTATAACTTATGGATATTCTGGAGATTATAAGATTAGTGATATTAATTATGATATAAATAAGTGTAGTTTTAAAGTAAATAATATAGAGTATGAAAGTGAATTAATAGGAAGTTATAATATTTATAATATTTGTGTTGTTATAATTATATTGGAGTTATTAAATATAGATAGTAATAGAATTAAAGAAACTATATCAGAGTTAGATAGTGCACCTGGTAGAATGGATAAGATTAAGTATAATGATTCTATTATTATAATAGATTATGCACATACTCCAGATGCAGTTGAAAAAGTAATTGATGCGTTAAAGGATAAAGGGAGAATAATAACTATAATAGGTTGTGGTGGAAATAGAGATAAACATAAAAGAAAAATTATGGGTAAAGTTGCGCATACTAAATCAGACTATGTTATATATACTAGTGATAATCCTAGATATGAAGATGCTTATGATATAATCCTAGATATGATACAGTTACTTGACAGTTTTAATTATGAAATCGAAGTAAATCGTAAAAAAGCAATAATAAAGGGTATACAAATGTTAAAAAAAGGTGATATACTATTAATATTAGGAAAAGGACATGAAGATTATCAGGAGATAAAAGGCGTAAAGTATCCTTTTAGTGATAAGTTAACTGTTCTAGAATATATTGGAGAGTGATTATGTGTTAGTAATGACTAAAGCAGTGCTGGCAATAATGATTGGTTTTATTGTAGCAGTAATTATTGGATTAATTGTAATACCAATGTTAAAGAAAAAGGTAAAACAAGTAGAAAGTACTTATTTAAGTAAGAAACATAAAGAAAAATCAGGAACACCTACGATGGGAGGAATAATATTTATATTATCATCATTAATAACAATGTTAATTCTTATTATTTTAAAGAAAGTAACAATTTCAACTAACTTATTTCTGGTGTTGTTTGTATTTTTATCTTATGCTTTAATAGGTTTTATTGATGATTATTTAATTATTAAGAGAAAGAATAATATAGGACTTACAGAAATACAGAAATTAAGCATGCAAGCTGTAGTTGCACTGATTTTCTTCTATGTTTATATGCATAGTGGTGCAGAAGCAATTCTTGATATACATACACTTGGAATTACTATTAACATGGGCTGGTTTTATGGAATATTTATATTATTTATGTTAGTTGCAAGTAGTAATGCAGTTAATATTACTGATGGACTTGATGGCCTTGCAGGAGGACTTGCGGTAATTGCTTATTTAGCATTTGCACTTATTTCATGGAATTCATTTGCTATTACAGGTACAGAAGATATTGCGATATTCATCTTTGTTCTTGTAGGTAGTTTAATAGGATTCTTGGTATTTAATACATATCCAGCTAAAGTGTTTATGGGAGATACCGGTTCTTTAGCGCTTGGTGCAACACTTGCTGCAATCGCTATTATTACAAAACATGAAATTACATTTATTGTTGTTATGCTTGTATTTATATTTGAAACAGTCGTATGTTTAATACAAATTATATCAATGGTGTTCTTTCACAAGAAAGTATTCTTAATGACTCCGTATCATCATCATATGGAAAAATTAGGATGGAAAGAAACTGATATTGTAAAAGTATTTTGGGTTGCAGGATTAGTTCTTAGTATGAGTGCGATAATATTTGGAGTTTGGTTATAAATTAAGAATGAAAGTTCTTAATTTTTTTGGCTCTGCCTGCCTAAAGTGTTGCTCTAATATATAAACTCAGAATAATTTAATATTTCGAATTTTTAAAATCAAAAAATTATTAATGTCTATCATGTATATAATATGATATATTTCACTACTTTATATATAAAAGTATTATTTGTTATAAGACTAAAAAAACTTTAAACGATAGTTTCCTTAATAATGACAGCAACACTTTAGGCAGGTAGAGCCATTTTTTTTGCAATCTTTAGCACTCCATCTTGACAAGTGCTAAAAAATGTGATATTATGTATATGTAATTGAGAAGATTACAAAAAAATATACTAAATAATAATATTTGGTTCATAATATTATTAGTAAAGGAAAGGGATGATTATATATGTTACCAGGTAGATTTTTGTATGATAGTATGTTTGGACTTGACAGAGTGGAGGATATGAGTTGTGATATTTATGAGAAAGATAGTAAGTATCATCTAGAAATGGATATACCAGGATTTACTAAAGATGATATTAAAATTGAATGTCATAAAGGAACAATTACTGTATCAGCTAAAAAAAGTGTTGAGAAAGAAGAAAAAGATGAAGATAAAAAATATATTCGTCGTGAACGTAAATATGGTGAATATAAAAGATCTTTCTATTTAGGTGATATTGATGAAGATGCAATAAAGGCTGAATTTAAAAATGGTACTTTATTAATTACTGCTCCTATTAAAGAAGAATCATTAAAGAAAGAAATTGCTATTGAAAGTGAAGAATAATTCACTTTCTTTCTTTTTGATGTTATAATGAGTTTAGGAGGATTGATAAAAATGAAGAAAGTATTATTAACAATATTAGACGGAGTAGGTGTAAGAAATGATAAACATGGTAATGCATTTACTGCTGCTCACCATCCTAATTTTGATTATTTGTTTGAAAACTATCCTAATTCTAAATTAGAAGCTAGTGGAACTTCTGTAGGCTTACCTGATGGTCAAATGGGTAATAGTGAAGTAGGACATATGAATATAGGAGCAGGAAGAATTGTATATCAACCACTTACTTTAATAGATAAAGAAATACAAGATAAAAAATTTTTTTATAATGAAAAGATATTAGATGTAATGAATCATGTAAAAAAGAATAATTCTAAACTACATCTATTTGGCCTTCTTAGCGATGGCGGAGTACATTCACATATTAATCATTTATTTGCTCTACTTGATATGTGTAAAATGAATGGTGTTGATAATGTTTATATTCATATATGTACAGATGGTAGAGATGTTGATCCTAAAAGTAGTTACAAATATATAAAAATGTTGGAAGATAAAATAAAAGAATTAGGAATTGGTGAAATAGCTACTATTGGAGGACGTTATTATGGAATGGATAGAGATAATAATTATGATAGATTAAAACTTGCTTATGATGCGATAGTAGAAGGAAAAGGAGAATACTATAATTCTGATAATATTAAAGAATTTCTTGATAATAACTACACTAAAGGTATAACGGATGAGTTCTTGCCACCAACCATCTTTACTCATAATTCTAAAGTTGAAGATAATGACGGATTTATTACATTCAATTTTCGTAAAGATAGAATAAGAGAAATGTTAACTGCTTTAACTAATCCAAAATTTAATGAGATGAATGTAAAAATGTTTAACAACTTAAAAGTACTTAGTATGATGCCAGTAGTAGAATCAGTTAAAGCACCTTATGCATTTGATGATCCAAATTTAAATAACATAATAGGTGAGGTAATAGCTAATAATAATTTATCACAATTAAGAATTGCGGAAACGGAAAAATATGCTCATGTAACTTTTTTCTTTGATGGGGGAAAAGAGATAGATTATTCTAATGAAGATAAGATATTAATACCATCTCCTAAAGTTGCAACTTATGATTTAATGCCAGAAATGAGTGCTTATAAAATTACAGATGAATTACTTAAATATATAGATAAATATGATTTTATTGTTTTAAATTTTGCAAACGGAGATATGGTAGGTCATACTGGTGTTTTTGATGCAACAGTAAAAGCAGTTAAGGTATTAGATGAATGTATTGGAAAAATTTATGAAAGATGTAAAGAGATAGATATGACTATGGTTATCACAGCAGATCATGGTAATTGTGATTATATGCTTGATGATAAAGATAATATAATAACAAGTCATTCTAAAAGTTTAGTACCATTTATTGTAACTGATAATAGTTATGAACTTAAAGATGGAAAATTAGGTGATATTGCACCAACTATTCTTAGTATCATGGAACTAAGTATTCCTAGTGAAATGACAGGAGAAGTATTATCTAGTGTACATAAGTCATAGTATTAAATACTTATTTTCTAGTTTAGTAGATAATATATTAAATTATCCAATATATATTTTTATAATAATTAGTTCTGTTATTTTATTTATATTGCTGTTAAATAAAAGTATTTTTATAAAATATATAGTGCTTTTTATAAACGTAATAGTTTCAATAATAATACTTATTAACTATAATTATCAAATATTTAATCTAAATATATTTAATCATTTTATACATAATATATATTTTTATTTTTTAAGTAGTATTATATTTATGATAATTAATACTATTATGATATTTAAAAGTAAGTATTATAAAACTAATATTGTATTTTATATTATACATTTGATATTTATACTGTTTAGTTTATTTATGACATATTACTTATCTTGTAATCATTATTTAATACTATTTAATATATATTCAGAAATTGTGCTAGGAAATTTTTTATACATGCTGTATTATTTGTTTTGTATAGTAATATTGTTTCATATAAAGTTTTGACTGAGATAATTAATTTTGATATAATGAAGATGCTTATGAGAGGTGATTAGATGCGCATTAGTAGTGTAGAGATGGTAATAAGTGCGGTAAGACGTAGTCAATATCCTACAGATAATAAACCAGAATATTTGCTTGTTGGTAGATCAAATGTGGGAAAGAGTAGCTTTATAAATACTTTAATTAATCGAAAAAATTATGCAAGAACTTCCGCAACTCCGGGAAAAACACAAACTATTAACTTCTATTTAGTAAATAATGATTATTATTTAGTAGATGCACCTGGATATGGATTTGCCATGGTAAGTAAGAAAAAACAGAAAAAATTTGGACTTATGATGGAAGACTATATTCAAAATAGACCTAATTTAAAGCAAGTATTTATGCTTGTTGATTTTAGACATAAACCAACTAATGATGATTTAATAATGTATAATTATTTAAAACATTATAAAATTCCTGTTACTATAGTTGGTACAAAGTCTGATAAAGTTGGTATTCCTCTTCATCAAAAACAAAGAAATATAATTTTATCGGATTTAGATTTAGTAGTAGGGGATGACTTTGTTATGTTTTCTAATGTTACTAAGCAAGGTAAAAAAGAAATATATGATAAGATTGAAAGAACTATGTAGATGCATAATTCTTTTTTTTACATAAAATATTCTAGGTGACACATGAAAATAGATTTTAAGGATGGTAATTATATAATTTATTTGAATAAATATAATGTTATAAATATGGATTTTAATAATACTAAAATTTTAGAAAATGATTTAAAAAATTTACTATTAAGACTTAAAAAGTATTATAAAATTGATATACAAGGTTATTACAATATAACCATATATATAGATGGTTATTATGGTGCTATATTAAAAATAGAAGAAGATGATGAGTGCTATGATTACTTCGACGATACGGTCGCACTTCGTTTAAAAAAAATAAAAAGTAAATTCTTGTATGAAATAGATGACATAAGTTATGTATATAATTATATAGATAAATTAAAAATAAATACTAATAAAGGTAAGATATATATAGAAATATTAAAGTGTTTAGAAAATAAAGATTATTTAAAATTACTTGAAGTATCTAATATAATTTATGATAAATAGTTTTGACTATATTATCATTTTGTTTTATAATATATGTGATAGGAGGATATTTATGAAAGAAGAATTAAAAAATGTAATTTTAATGGGGTTAGGTGTTATGTCTTTAACTAATGAAAAGGCAAAAGAATTAAAAGAGGAATTATTAAAAAAAGGTAGCGAACTTTATGAAAAAGGTAAAGTTGCTAATGAAGAGTTGAAACATAATATTGAAGAGAAAATGAAAGAAAATATTACTGTTGTATATGAAACGAAAGATTTTTCTAAAGAATATATATTAGAAAAAATTAAAGATATGTCTGATGAAGATAAGAAAGAATTAATGAGTGCTTTAAAGGATAAATCTAAAAAGTAGTGGTGTTATGAGTAGCAATTTAAAAAGATTAAATGAAATAGTATCTGTAATTAGAAAGTATCATTTAATTAAACATAATAATCCAGTAAGTATGAGAGAGGCTCTAGAAGAACTAGGGCCAACTTTTATAAAGATTGGACAAATTATGTCGTCTCGTCCTGATTTAGTTCCTGAAGAATATTGTCTGGAATTAAAGAAATTAAGAAGTCAGGTTAAACCTATGACATATGGTGAGATAATTGATATTTTAAATAGGGAATATGATAATAGAACATTTGAAATATTTAAAAGTATTGAAGAGGTTCCAATTGGTTCTGCTTCTATTGCTCAAACTCATAAAGCAATGTTAATAGATGGTACTTCTGTCGTTATTAAGATTGAAAGACCTAATGTTGGAATTCTTATGGAACAAGATATTAAAGTATTAAAGAAAGCTATTAAAATACTTAATATAGATAGACTTTTTTCTAATATTATAAATATTAACGACTTTTTAGATGAGATGTATGCAACTGCGCTTGAAGAGATGGATTTTTTAGTAGAAGCACGTTATATGAAAGAGTTTTCAATATATAATAAAGATATTAAATATTTAAAGAGTGTTAAAGTATATGATGAGTATTCTACTAAGTATGCTTTAGTTATGGAATATATTGGCGGATGTAACATCAATGACTTAGAATCACTAAGGAAAAATGGATATGATATAGAAGAAATATCAGAAAAACTTGCTGATAATTATATCAAACAAGCTATAGATGATGGATATTTTCATGCTGATCCACATTCTGATAATATAAAAATTGAAGATGGTAAGATAGTCTATCTTGATTATGGAATGATGGGTAAAATTAGTCTTCGTTATCGTAATTTACTTGAAAGATGCTTAATTAGTATTTCTAATAATGATTATAACGATGTTGCTTGTATTTTAAAAACAATTGATACTAATTCTAATTCAAATTATGTAGATCAAATGCATCTTAAAAATGATATTAAAATAGTACTTGATAAGAATGTAACTAGTGAATTATCTGATATAAATGTAAAAGATTTTGCAGCAGATATGTTTTCTATGCTTAATCGTCATAAGATTACTTTGCCAAGAGATATTACTATGTTAATTAGAGGAATAGTAGTAATTGCTGGACTATTAGAAGAGATTAATCCTAAGATTAGTTTAATGGTTGTATTAAAAAATCATATTGATGTTAGTAAATCTATTAATAAAGAAACAATAACTAAATATTTAGTTAAGAGTGCGAAGAGTGGCGCAGATTTAATGCTTATTCCTAATGAAGCACTTACTATATTAAGAGGTATTAATTCAGGAGATTTACGTTTTAATGTTGAAATGACTGATTCTAATGGTCAGATAAATAGAATGGAAAAATTATTTCATCTTGCAATCATTACAACGATAGATGTAGCTTTATTAATTAGTATAAGTTTAATGTGTAGAGGTGAGAATAACCATCCGATACTATTTAATTTCTATATATTAGGTGCGATTCTATGTACAGGCTATTTAATAATAAAATTAATATCAGCAAGGATAAAGAGGAAATAAGATGGATGAAATAATACGATTATGTGAAGAGATAAAAGATAATAAAAAATGTTTGGGTTGTGGTGCGAGTAAATATGATGGATGTGAATGTATTTATTGTGGAAGTATTAATGATAAATTAAAAGTATTAGCAGATAACCTTATATCTGTTTTAAATAATACTACTGATTTTGATAATAAAACACTTATAAATTTATTTAGTATAAAAGATTTGAATATTAAAGAAGTAAACGTTATTCTAGATAGATACAATTTTGATAATGTTATTGATAGTAGAATTGATAATCTAATTCAAAACAGATTTTCTGCAACTATAACTAATGATGATGCTTATCTTTTTTCTGCTCTTATTGAAGGAAATACACTAAATAGACAGAATATAGATTTTATAACAATGAATTTAATGAGATTTATGATAATGGGTAAACTCGATATATCAAATGAAAAAAAGAAGGTTGTAATTAAGAATTTCACTGAAATATTTATGAGAGATAAAATTAAAAATCCTATATGTATTTATTCGGGAAAATTAGATGCACAAGGGGACTCATTTTATAATATTATTAGATTTAATGAGGCAGATATTGATAAATTACTTGAAGAAGGAGATTATATTGAGTTATTAAGACTGATTTTTCATGAATGTACTCACATTCATCAACATTATTGTATAGATAAAGGTAGTTTAATTAATTATTTGCTTCTTTTACAAACGAAAGAACAAATAATACGTAATAACTATCCTAATTATTATCGTGATAATTATAAATTATATTTAGAAGAAGTGGAAGCAAGGTATAACGAGTATTATTCTTTGTTACAAATTATGCAGGTATTTGGGTTGAAAATGAGCGATAAATCTATTTCTGTATTAAATGAAGAAATGATAAATGAAAATAAGAATATGGAAGATAGAAGAAGAGTGATTAATGGTAATCAAACTACATTAGATGAAGTATTTGATAGTATTAAATTAAGCGCAAATGATTTATATAAATATCCATTATTAAATTTAGAGTATAAAATTGATAATGGAAATGTTGTTAAGAAAAGTGTTGATGAGTTGCAAAGAGATTATGATGCCTATTTACAGAATATAAAGACACCTAAAGAAAAAGAAGAGATAGATTATTTATATTCTAGATTGATAGGAGAAAAAGTTAATAAGAAGTAAAAAAATACTATGATTTTTATGCATAGTATTTTTGTATATGAAAAAAGTACAATTTCTTGTACTCTTATCTGTTGTAGAATTCAACGATTAATGATTCATTAATATCTGCATTAAGTTCGCTTCTTTCTGGATATCTAACATAAGTAGCTTCCATTTTAGACTCGTCATAGTTAATGAATTCAACTCTTTTCTTTAAAGCTTCTAATGAAGACTTAATAATCTTTAATTCTTTATCAGATTCTTTAACAGAAATAACGTCTCCAACTTTACATCTGTAAGATGGAATATCAACTTTTTTACCATTAACAGTAATATGTCCATGGTTAACTAGTTGTCTTGCGCCACGTCTTGTAGTTGCAAACCCAATACGATATACTAAGTTGTCTAAACGACTTTCTAGTAATTTTAAGAAATCTTCGCCATGAACACCTTTTAATTTACCAGCTTCAACGAAAGTTTTCTTAAATTGCTTTTCGTTTAGTCCATACATAAATCTAACTTTTTGTTTTTCTTGTAACTGTGTACCGTAATCAGATAATTTCTTTGCTCTTTTTTGTCCGTGCATACCAGGTGCATAAGGTTTCTTAGCAAGCTCTCTACCAGTTTCTAATGTAGAGAAACCTAAACGACGACTCTTACGGTAAGATGATTTTGTATATCTTGACATTTTCGCATCTCCTTTCTTCGAGGTGCGCACTTTACCAATAACTAGGGTGTTTATACTAATATCTTCATCTTTGCAGAAAGACTACTGATAAATCCTAAAGATAATAAACACATTAATTATCTCAAAGTTCCTGCACTCACCTAGTAATTATAAAGGTATTTAATATTCTTGTCAATAAGAAATTTTTACTTTTTTTAATAAATTTATAAAAAATAGTCGAAAAATAGGTAATTTTATGATAATATTATAGTAAGGTGGTAAAAATGATAAATCTAAATGACCCTAGAGTTGTCGCAATTATATCACTTGCTGCAACCTTAGTTTCGATAATTACAATGATTATAATCATTAGAGGGCGTAAAAAACGTGTGATGAAGCGTGCGATATCAGCACTAGAAATAGAAAAGAATAAATTGGCATCAAGTCCAATTGTACCAGAGCTTGCAAAAGTAGAATCATTTTTAAATAATGAAAAATTAGAAGTCATGTACAATGAGTGGAGTGAAAGATTAAAAGATATAAAAGAAAATCAAGTTCCTAATTTATCTAATATGTTACTTGAAGCTGAATATTCTTTAAAACAAAAAGATTATAAAAGTACAATATATAAAATTGCCAAGCTAGAGATGGAACTCTATAAAGTTAAAACTAATTCCGAATTCTTATTAGGTGAGATAAAAGAAATTACTAATAGTGAATCAAAAAGTAGATCAGCCATTACTAAGTATCGTGCATCTTACCGTGAATTATATGAAAAATTCTTATCTAGTAAAGATGCATATGGCAAGTTTGCTGGGGTAGTACAAGCGCAGTTTGAAGTGATAGCTAAAAGATTTGAAGATTTTGAAGTTATTATGGATAACAATGAATTTGATGAGGTCTCAACTATAATAAATATTATTGATGAACTTTTAAAACATATGGAAATAGTAATAGAAGAGGTTCCATCAATAGTCCTTCTTGTATTCAATGTTTTACCTAAACGTATGGAAGAGATTGCAACCATTTATAATGAAATGACAAATGATAATTATCCATTAGATTATTTAAATGTAGAAGAAAACGTAATTGAAGCTAATAATAAGATTAAAGATATTATTACTCGTACTAAGTCTTTAAACTTACAAGATAGTTTATATGAACTTAAGATACTTCTTGATTATTTTGATTCATTATTTATAGATTTTGAAAATGAGAAAAGAGCGCGTGCAAGTTATAATGCTAAGTTATCATCATTTAAAGATAGATTAGATAAGATGAATGAAGTAATTAATGAGATTAATTCATCTATGGATAATTTAACTAATATCTATAATCTTAATGATGAGAAGATTGCTTTAATTAAAGAAGTAAGTGCGTCACTTGTTAAGATTAATGAAAACTATAAAGTATTAAATGATCATACTGGAAATCATACATTTGCTTATTCTCAACTATTAGGTGAGGTAGAAGGATTAAGTAAAGAATTAGGTATATCAGAAGATAAGTTAGATGAGTCTTTAAATGAAATAGGTACAATGCGTGATGATGAGGTGCGTGCGCGTCACCAGTTAGAAGAGATAAAGATGGTACTTAAAGAATCCAAAGATAAAATGCGTGAGTATAACTTACCAGTAATACCAAATAATTATTATATAGAATTAAAAGAGGCATCTCTTGCGATGAATGAAATAGTTCATGAGTTAGAAAAGAAACCAATAACTATTGATGTTTTAAATACTCGCGTTGATACGGCAAGAGACTTGGTATTAAAATTATATTCTAGAACTAATGAGATACTTAAGTATGCAAGAATGAGTGAAGCTGCAATCGTTTATGGAAATAGATATCGTAGTAGCTTAAGTGAACTAAATAAGCATCTTAATACTTCAGAACAATTATTCTATAAAGGAGAGTATAAAAAGTCACTAGCTAATACTGTTAATATTTTAAAAACAATTGATCCTAGTATAACTAATCGTTTGAGTAGATTAAATTTAGAGAATTAGCTAAAAATAGTTTTAATTTTTAATATTTTATGATAAAATGTTCGTAGTGTATAAGAATTGGAGGAGAAAAAAATGGGTTTTATTAAAAATTTAATTAATAAAGATAATAATGATACAGATGATGTTAAAGAAAATGAATATTATGATATAAAGACAGAGGAAGCATATGATGAAAATGGTGGGACTAAGATGATTCTACTTGAGCCACGCGCATTTTCTGAATCACAACAAATTGCTGATCATTTAAAGAAAAGAAATACAGTTGTTGTGAACTTAAAAAGAGTAACTTCTGATCAAGCTAAGAGAATAGTTGACTTTTTAAGTGGTACTATATATGCAATTGGTGGGGATTTACAAAAAATTGGTGGTGGAATATTTTTATGTACACCAAATAATATTAATGTTCAAGGTAAAATTACTGAAGAAACAACTGGTAAAGACATATACGATAATGATGATATAAATACTGAATGGTAGTTGTAAATATTTAGAAATTGTGATAGAATACTAGCAATTTCATTTAAGGAGAAGGCATATGGAAAAATTTACTAGAACCATGCGAGGATATGATCCAAGCGAGGTTAATCGTTTTCTAGACAATGTAATTAAACAAGTAGATAAAATGGTAAAACTAATAAAAGAGAAAGATGCTCAAATAAAGTTGCGTGATAAAAAGATTATGGAACTTCAAATGCAAATTAGAGAAACAAATAAATTGCGTGAGAAGATTGCACAGTATGAACGTATGGAGCACACCTTAAATAGAGCCATTGTTATGTCACAGAAAACATCTGACCAAATTAAATCCAATGCAATCCGTGAAAGTGAAATTATTATTGATAATGCTAAAAAGAATGCTTCAAGAATAGTTAATGAAGCATTACTAGAGGCAGAAAAAGCAAGTGTTGAAGCAAGTCGTATTAGAAGAAATATTGTAGTATATAAAAGAAAACTAAAAGACTTACTGCAAGCACAACTATCCATGATAGAAGATATAGAAAAAGTTAATTTTTAAAAACAAATGAGGAAGACGGTATATTATAGCGATATATAGAGAGTTAGTGGTTGGTGGAAACTAATTATCAATAATATATAGATCACTTCTGATGTTTAACGGTAATGCGTTATAATACTAAGTGTATAAGTTTCTTATAAAATAGGATGGTACCGCGGCTAGTTCGCTCCTATATTATAAGAATTTTTTTATTTCGGAGGAGTTATGTTAATTGCAATATGTTTATTTGTTGGGATTATGTTTTTAATAGCTGGGACATTTATTATGATATTAGGTGCAAGAGATATTGCAGCTAGATTTCATATTTCTGCACTTGCTATAGGTCTTACTATAGTTGCATTCGCAACCAGTATACCTGAGTTACTTGTAAGTATGCGAGCGATGTTTAAAGGATATAGTGAAATTGTAATATTTAATGTTATAGGTAGTAATATTATCAATATATTACTAATACTTAGTGTAGTTAGTTTTATAAAACCACTTAAAATTACTACGTCAGTTATAAAAAAGGAATTACCTTTATCAATAATAACTACAGCTTTATTTTTAATACTATCATTAGATGATTTAATTACGCCAACAAAGAATAATGTATTAACACGTGCAGATGCATTAGTGCTTGTATTATTCTTTATAGTATATCTATATTACATGTATACAGTAATTAGAAATAGAAAAGAATTTAAAACGTATGAAAGTAGTAGATTTAGTTTAGGTTATGCTATAATGCTTACTATACTTGGATTTTCTATGATATTTGTAGGTAGTATTTTTACAGTAGATATGGCTTATAAGATATCAACTTATGGAATAAGCTTAAAACTAATTAGCGCATCAATTATTGCTTTTGCAACCTCTATTCCAGAACTAATAACATGCTATCATTTTATGAAAAATAATGATGAAGATGCAATAATTGGTAATATTTTAGGAAGTAATATATTTAATATTTGCATTACCTTAGCTGTTCCTGTTATAATAGTAGGCAATTTGAATATGAATTCATTATCAGTAATCGATGCAGTAAACTTTACAATAGCTGCTTTAATACTTATAATATTCGCACCACTTAGAAATAAAGTTGGTAAATTTGAAAGTACAATTATGATTGTATTATTATTAA
>CAMJTE010000016.1 GCA_946408655.1 uncultured Caryophanales bacterium
TTATTTTTGTCAAATTTTAGATATTAAATTGTGACTTTTATTTTTGAGTTTACCCATAGGTACTAATAGAAAATCAGTTATAGATAAGATAACTAAGAATAATGAAGTCCTAAAGGAGATAGGAAATATGGTAAAGAAGTTTAGTGATTATGATGATGTGATTTTTGAATATGACAGAGAAAAACTAATGATGGATGATATGAAACAAGTTTTAACTGAAGAAGTAACTAAAGAAGTAACTATAGAGACTACTTTAGAGATTGCTCGTAAGATGAAGTTAAATGGTATTGATATAAACTTGATTGCAACAATTACTGGATTATCTTTAGAAGAAATAGGTAATTTATAGGGAATTAGTGGAAATTAGGCAAAATGGCTAATTTTTCTTTTACATTTCTTAAAAAATATTGTATAATGATTAAAGTAGTGTAGGAGATGAATAAATGAAGCATATTTATACTAGTTTAGATATTGGTTCTGATTCTATTAAGATTGCGGTATGTGAGTTATATCAGAATAAGCTTAATTTACTTGCGGCTACTAGTTGTAAGTCTAAAGGTATTAAGAGGGGTTTAATTACTGATGTAGATTTAGCTGCAGCTTGTATCAATAAAGCATTTTTAGATATATCTGATATGGTTGGTTTTAAAGTTAATAAGGTAATTGCTAGTGTACCTAGTTATCTTGCTGAGTATAATATTATTAAAGGATCTATTAATATAGATGCTAATAATACTATTACTAGTCGTGAGGTAATGAAATCTTTAGAAGTTGCGATTAGTACTAAGAAAATAGAAGGTAGAGAGATGGTAACTGTATTACCTATTGATTTTAAAGTTAATGATGAGATGTCTATTAAAGATCCAGTAGGTCTTAGGGGTAGTAAGTTATCTACTAGGGCTGTTGTTGTAACTGTTCCTAAGAAAAATGTTTATTCAGTATTAGGATTGCTTGAAAAACTTGGTATTGAGGTTGTAGATATATCTATTAATAATATTGGCGATATGTATTCATTTAAGAATAAAAACTTTGAAGATAAAGTTTCTGCTATCATAAATATAGGTAGTGATACTACTAGTATTTCGATATATAATAGAAGTGTTATTGTAAAAAGTACTATATTAAATTCAGGTGGTAAAAGAGTAGATGAGAGTATTGCTAGTTACTTTAACATAGATACTTCAGTTGCTAAAAAAATTAAACATAAATATGCATTAGCAGCTAAAAAACATGCTAGATCTAATGATTTTATTGAGGTTATGGATAATACTGGAAATAATATTAAAATTAGTCAATATGAACTTAGTGAAGTAGTGGAAAATTGTATTAAGGATATACTTAATTTGTCTAAAAATGAGTTAAATACCTTGACAAGTAAAAGAATTGATTATATTATTATTACAGGAGGTATGTCAAATATAGCAGCATTTGAGTATGCTAGTTATGACATATTTGGTGAAAATATAAATATAGGTTCTATGAAGATGATAGGAGTTAGAAACAATAAATACTCATCAGTAGTAGGTAATATAGTATATTTTATAAGTAAACTAAAATTAAAAGGACAGAATTATACAATGATAGATGACGGTGAGAATACTAGAAGTATTTCTGAGTCGCCCGATTCAACGTTAAGTAAGATATTTGGATATTTCTTTAACGATTAGAAAGGATTAGTTATATGTTTGGATTAGAAATGGATCAAATTGCAAAAATTAAGGTAATAGGAATCGGTGGTGGCGGAGGAAATGCTGTTAACCGAATGATAGAAACTGGAGTTAAGGGAGTAGAGTTTATAGTTGCAAATACAGATTTGCAAGTATTAAATTGTTCTAAGGCTCCAAATAAAATACAAATTGGACAATCACTTACTGGTGGTCGTGGAGCAGGAGCTAAACCTGAAATAGGAAGAGAAGCTGCTCTAGAGAGTAAAAAAGAAATTGAGGAGGCACTTCGTGGCGCGGATATGGTATTTATCACTTGTGGAATGGGTGGTGGTACTGGTACTGGAGCTGCTCCTGTAATTGCTCAAATTGCTCAAGATTTAGGGGCTCTTACTGTAGGTATTGTTACTAAACCTTTCTCATTTGAAGGTAAAAGACGTATGGAACAAGCATTAGTTGGTATTGAAGAACTTAAAAAGAACGTAGATACTCTAATTGTTATTCCAAATGATAAGTTAAGAGAGATTATTGATAAATCTACACCTTTACTTGAATCATTTAAAGAAGTTGATAATGTACTTCGTCGTGGTGTACAATCTATATCGGATTTAATTGCTGTTGCAGGATTAATCAACCTAGACTTTGCTGATGTTAAGACTGTTATGGAAAACCGTGGTAGTGCTTTAATTGGTATTGGTATTGGTGTCGGTGAAAATAGAGCAACAGAAGCAGCAAGACAGGCTGTTGCATCCCCTCTACTTGAAACTAGTATTAGTGGAGCTACTGATGCAATTATCAACGTTACTGGTGGTAATAATCTTACTTTATTTGAAGTAGAAGAAGCTGCAGAAGTAATTAGAAGTAGTGCCAATACAGATATTAATACAATATTTGGTGCAGTGATAAATGAGAATTTAAATGATGAAATTATTGTTACTGTAATAGCTACTGGATTCGAAGATAATAGAGAGCCTTTATATCATTCTTATTCAGCTAATAATCAAGCATCTGTTAAAGTTGATGCTCCAAAAGAACAACCAGCAACACAATCAAGAGAAACTGCAAGACAAACTATTCCATCATTTACAACAAACAATGTAATTGATGATTCAGATGATGATGACGATGATGATATTATTCCATCATTCTTAAGAAAACGTGGTAGTTTTTAAAAGTCTTTATGACTTTTTCTTTTTAACCTTAATCCCAGTTGCTAATACCAAAAATATATAAAATAATAAAGTTTTTGTATTGGCAATACTAAAACTTGCATATAATAAAAATATGTATTATAATTATTGTGAAAGGGAGATTAATATGATAGAAAGAAATGAATATTTAGATGTTTTAAAAAGATTTAAAGATAAAGATTTAATTAAGGTTATAACTGGTATTAGAAGGTGTGGTAAAAGTACTTTATTTGAAATCTATAAAGAGTATTTACTTGAAAATGGAGTAGATAATAGTCAGATAATAAGTATTAATTTAGAAGATTTAAAATATAGTTTTATAGAGAATTACATGGATTTATATAATTATATAAATGATAATTTAAAGAGTGATAAGAAAAATTACTTATTTATAGATGAAGTACAAATAATAAAGTATTTTGAAAAGGCTGTTGATAGTATATATTTAAATAAGAATGTAGATATATATATAACAGGTTCTAATGCAAATTTATTATCTAGTGAACTTGCAACCCTATTATCTGGAAGATATATAGAAGTTAAAATGTTACCACTATCTTTTAAGGAATATAAAAGCGCTACTAATATTGAAGATAATGAAGAATTGTATAAAAAATATATTTCATTTGGTTCTTTTCCATATATACTTAATTTTGATAACGAAGATGATGCTTCTTTATATATAAGCAATCTTTATAATGATTTAATTATAAAAGATATTATGACTCGAAAAGGAATAAGCGATGAGGCAATGCTTAAAAGTGTGGCTACATTTGCATTAGATAATATTAGTAATCTTGTCTCTAGTAATAATATAGCCAATACAATGACAAGTAATGGAAGACCAATTAATGTAAAAACCGTTGAAAAATACTTAGAAGCATTTACTGAGGCGTTTCTTTTATACAAAGCATCAAGATATGATATTAAAGGAAAACAATACTTAAAAACAATTGATAAATATTATGTATCTGATTTAGGATTAAGATATTTTATATTAGGACGTAAAATAGGAGATAGAGGTTATATATTAGAAAATGTTATATATCTTGAACTTAAAAGAAGGGGATATGATGTTTACGTTGGTAAAATGGATGATTTAGAAGTTGATTTTGTTGCAATAAAAGATACCGGAAAAATATATGTTCAAGTATGTGAAACATTAAAAGATAATAACAATAATATTTTACAAAGAGAACTAAACTCTCTTAGAAAAATAAATGATAATTATGAAAAAATAATTCTAACATTAGATAAAATGCCAACATCTAATGAAGAAGGAATAATTGTAAAAAATGCATTAGATTGGTTATTAGACAAATAGAGCAAAACTATTATTTCAGTGTTGCTCTATTTCATTTATGTATATCCATACTCTTTTTAATATTATCTAAACCGCTTTTTTCAATACGGGATATTTGTGCTTGAGATATGTCCAATTCACTTGCTATTTCCATCTGTGTTTTACCTATCATATATCTTTGTTCAATAATATATTTTTCTCTATTCTTAAGATTATTAATAGCGTCTTTCAAGGCTATTTTCTCATCAATATTATTCATATTGCTTTTCTTATCTTCTAATTGATCAGATAAGTAAATGGTATCTCCAGAATCGCTATAAATAGGTTCAAACATGCTAACAGTATCACGCATACTATCAAGTGCATTACTTACCTCAAATTCAGTTAAATTAAGAATATTTGCAATCTCTTTTATACTAGGTTCTTTATTATTCTTATTAGTTAATTCTTCTTTAACTCTAAGTGCTTTAAATGAAATATCTTTGATACTTCTAGCAATCCTAACACTATTATTATCTCTTAAGTATCTTTTAATTTCACCTAGTATCATAGGTACTGCATAAGTTGAGAATTTCACTTCATGATTTAAATCAAAATTTTCAATTGCTTTAATAAGTCCAATACAACCTATTTGAAATAAATCATCCATATTATCGGTTCTATTGTTATATTTCTTTAAAATACTAAGGACTAGTTTTAAGTTACCATTTATAAGTAATTCTCTTGCCTTATCATCACCATTTTTATATTTTTTAAACAAATCTAACATCTCATCATTAGATAATACTTGAATATTCGCAGTATTCACGCCACAAATCTCTACTTTATGACGTGCCATAATTTCTCCTTTCACATATGTTATGACAAATATTTAAAAAAATATACTTAATTTGTTGTATAATTTAAGAAAATAGTTTATTATTTATTTAAGGGATAATATGAATGAAGATAATTTAGTTAAATATTATAATAAATTTAATGAAGATAAAAGGTTTAATTCTCGTGGTGGGCAAGTAGAATATATCACGACTATGAAGTATGTTAAAGAGTATTTAAAAGAATTTGATAATCCTAAAATACTAGATATTGGAGCAGGTACTGGTGCTTACTGTATACCTCTATCTGAAGATGGATATGATGTTACTGCTATTGAACTTGTTAAACACAATTTAAGATATATTGAATCTAGAAGTAATAAAGTAAAAGTATATCAAGGTAATGCAATTGATTTATCTAGATTTAGTGATAATACATTTGATTTAGTATTACTATTTGGACCGATGTATCATTTAATTAGTGATAGTGATAAAATAAAAGCGTTAAGTGAGGCTAAAAGAGTAACTAATAAAAATGGGATTATTATGGTTGCTTACATTATGAATGAATTTGCAGTACTTACCCATGGATTTAAAGAAAATAAGATAATAGATTCAATTAATGATAATTTAGTTGATGATACATTTCATATTACTCCAAAAGAGACTGATTTATATAGTTATGTAAGGTTAGAAGATATTGATAAATATAATAGTGAAGTAAAATTGGAAAGAATTAAAATAATTACACCAGATGGACCTACTAACTATATTAGACCTATAATTAATAAGATGGATGAGGTTACTTTTAATAAATATATTGAGTATCATTTATCTATTTGTGAAAGATTAGATATCCTTGGTGCCTCTGGACATACATTAGATATACTAAGGAAAATGTAACCATTGTATATTTGAAAATAAAAGTTAATTGAAATATTTTCCTTCAATTCGCAAAATTCATTATTTTCCTTTATATTTGCAATATTTAGTAAAATAATATAAAGAATTACAAGCATAAAAATAGTTTAATCAAATAAAACAGCACATTAATAACGCCTTGTAAAATACCATTTTGATATATTTAATATAATTTACATACATAAATAGGTTATAAACGTATCATTAAAGGTATATTTAGTCATATCTTCATACTATTAAAACTTATTTTTTATTACAAAACGTTAGAAATTAAAAGCTTATTTCAAATTTTGCGAATTGAAGATATTTTCGAAAACTAGTTGCAATCACCACTTGATTATGTTATCATGTATTTGTACTCAAGATATGTGAGTACTGCGCATTTAATAGTAATCATCGATGCGCAAACCAATTCTATTTTAGTAATCTCTTGAATTGGTAGAGGGTATTAATATCCTCTTTTTTGTATATATTTAAATAGGTGGTATTATGCGTTTATCAGAGTTACAAAATAAAAACATAGTAAATATAAATGATGGAAAAATGATAGGTAATATAATAGATATAGATATTAATTCTGACGGTTATTCATCAGGGATAATAGTAGAAAAAACAAAATTTTTTATCTCCAGATTTTCAAGTAGCGGCGAGTTTATTGTTAAATGGAATCAAATAGAAAAAATAGGGGAAGATGTAATACTTGTAAACATGCGTCTTTAAAAAAAAATCTAAACATGATACAATGTATATGGTGATTAAATTGAGAGTATTATTATATACAGAAGGATTAAAAACAATTTCTAAGTCAGGTTTGGGTAAGGCTATAAAGCACCAAATGCGTGCCTTAGAAGAGAATAATATTGATTACACAACAAATCTAGAAGATGACTATGATATTTTACATATAAATTTCTATGGGCCAAAGTCTTATTTGTTTGCTAAAAAAGCAAAGAAAGAAGGCAAGAAGATTATTTATCACGCTCACTCAACAGAAGAAGATTTTAAGAATTCATTTATTGGTTCTAATTTAGTTTCTGTTCCATTTAAACAATGGTTAATTACTTGTTATTCACTTGGAGATAGAATACTTACACCAACTCCATATTCTAAAAGATTATTAGAAGGATACGGGATAGATGTGCCAATTACAGCTATAAGTAATGGGGTAGATACTAAATTTTTCGCAAGAAATGAAGAATTAGGTAAGAAATTTAGAAAAAAGTATTGCATAAATGATGGTGAAAAGGTTATAATAGGTGTCGGTTTATATATTGAACGGAAAGGAATTTTAGACTTTGTTGAATTAGCAAAGAGACTTCCAGAGTATAAGTTTATATGGTTTGGCCATTCTCCACTTGCTGCATCTCCTGCAAAAGTTAGAAAAGCTGTTAATACAGAACTAGATAATCTAACATTTCCAGGTTATGTTGAACCAGAAGAATTGATAGGTGCTTATAGTGGATGTGACTTATTTATTTTCCCAACTTTAGAAGAAACTGAAGGTATTCCAATACTTGAGGCTTGTAGTATGAAAGCTAAAGCAGTTATTCGTGATATTGGCGTCTTTGAAGATTGGTTAGAAGATGGAGTAAATGTTTATAAAGCTAAAGACATTGATGATTTTGAAGAAAAAATAGTCGGTGTTTTAGAAGGTAAACTTCCAGACTTAACTGAAGCAGGATATCAAGTCGCAGTTGATCATGATATTAAAAAAGTTGGAAAAGAACTAGTAAGCATATATAAGGAAGTATTAGAAGAGAAATAGTGATAATATGAAAGAAGAAAAATTAATTGGAACATCATCGATTCCATACAAAGAAAATTGTACAATACAAGTTTTAAATATTAAAGAAACATTAGATACTAAACATAAAAAGGAAGAAAGATATTATTCTGATTTTTACAATGTAACAGATGATGAAGTATATTTTATTGATAGAATAGAACTAGATCCATTTTGTGATACTTTAGGTTATCAGGTTATTAATAATCATTTAGTTATTTATAATTATGATGTTGTAGTAGGGAAGAAATATCATGCTGTAAAAAAAGTATTTAAGTATTATGATATTGAAGAAAACATTAATATTAATGCTGGTGTTAGTGAGATAATTACTGAACTAGGGTTTGATTTACCTGAAGAAGATAAGCATAATATTGAACTTGCAGATGTTAGATTAAAGAAAATGGATGAATTTATTGAGCAATTAGATAATAATACTGAATTAGATGGAATTATTCCCCTTGTTAATATAAGTAAGAAAAATCATCAATACACAAATAAAAAAGCATATAGTTCTAAAATGATTATGCCTATATCAAGAAAAAAGTTTGCTTCATATCTAACAGAATTAATTACTAAATCTGATAAGAATATTATTGTTAATCATTCTGTTATCAATCTTAGTGATTATCAGAATAGTGCAGATGGTGTGAAACAAAAGATTAAGAAAAAAGATGATAAATAAACAATTTGTAATCATACGAATTGTTTTATTTTACCTTGAAAATCAATTGTTTTTCTAATATAATTTTGCTATAATATTTAGGTATAAATGTAGAAGGGAAGTACTAAGATGTATTTAAAGAAGTTAATTGCGCACGGTTTTAAATCGTTTGCGGATAATATAGTAATAGATTTTAATAATGATATCTCTGGTGTTGTTGGACCTAATGGTAGTGGTAAGAGTAATATTGTAGATGCAGTACGTTGGGTACTTGGTGAACAGTCGGTAAAATCTTTAAGAGGAGATTCGATGACTGATGTAATATTTGCAGGATCTAAAAGTCGTAATGGAATGAACGCGGCAAGCGTTACTTTAATATTTGATAATACTGATAATTACCTACCACTTAGTTTTGATGAAGTATCAATTAAAAGAAGACTATATAAAGATGGTACTAACGAATATTTTCTTAATGGTGAAAAAGTAAGACTTAAAGATATAACAGAGATACTTATGGATAGTGGAATAGCTAAAGAGAGTTTTAATATAATTTCGCAAGGAAAAATCGAAGAAATATTATCAAGCAAACCAGAATCTAGGCGAGTTATATTTGAAGAGGCTGCAGGGATAGTTAAATATCGTAAACGTAAAGAAGAAGCATTTAGAAAGCTTGATAGGACTCATGCTAATATGGATAGAATCAATGATATTATAAGTGAGTTAGAAGTACAAGTAGAACCATTAAAAGAACAAAAAGAGCGTGCATTAGAATATCAAGATTTATCAGAAGATTTAAAAAGACTTGAAATATCTTTAGCCGTATTAGATATTACTAATATTAATGATATATATCAAGATAATAAAGATAAAATAGAAAAGTTAAAAGAAGAAATTACATCTATTGCAACTTCTAATTCTAAAGCAGAGGCTAAAAAGCTTGATATAAAGGTTAAGATTAATAAAAAAGATAGCGAGATTAAAGAATTAAATAATAAGTTGCTTGCTATAACTGAAGAAGTAGAAAAGATTAATAGTAAGAAAAATATCCTTCTAGAGCGAAAAAAATATCAAGTAGATAATGTTAAGTTACATAATAATATAATTGCTCTAAAAGAAGAAGAAGCAAGTATAAAAAATGATATAAATAGTATTTTAAGAGATATTGATATTAAAGTAACTAATTATAATAAAATTGAAGGAAAAATAAAATTAGAAAATGATGAATATGATAAGGTTAAAGCTAATAAAAATCAGTTGATTACTAGTTTAAATAATTATGTTAAGATTGATAATAAATTAAAAGGTGAGATAGAAGCATTAAGAGGTAATATTGATAATAATTCTAGTATGCCTTATGCTGTTAAAAGTGTCCTTAATAATCCCAAACTTAGAGGTATTCATGATACTGTAGGTAATATTATCGAAGTAGATGAAGTATATTCTAAAGCAATAAGTATCGCACTTGCATCAAGTACTTCATCAATTATCGTAGATAGCGAGCTTTCTGCTAAAGATGCAATTAATTATTTAAAAGAGAATAAAATAGGTCGTGCGACATTTTTACCACTTAATAATATAAAGCCTAAATATATTAATGATAATATAAAAAATTTAATTAAAGTAGACGGATTTATAGGTATTGCAGATAATCTAGTAAAATATGATCCTAAATATACTAATATTATTAAGAATTTACTTGGAAGTATTATTGTAGTTAACAATATTGATGTTGCAAATTCATTAAGTAAAAAGATAAATTTTTCAAATAGAATAGTTACTCTTGATGGTGATGTTATAAATATTGGTGGTTCTCTTACTGGTGGTAATATTAAAATTAGAAATGTTATACTTGATAAGTATGAGTTAGAAAGTAAGATTAAAGAAGAAAATGGTGTTGTTAACAGTATTAAGAATATAGAAAATGAAATAAATACTATTGATGCGTCTATCCAAGCAATAGAAGATAAATTATATCTAATTAATAAAGATAAAATAGTTATAACTGATGAAATTAATTCTAAGAAAATTCAAGTTAATAATTTGAATGAAAAATTAGATAAAATTAAAAATGAACTTATTGGTACTAATAATATAATTAATAATTCATTATCTGTAGAGGAAGAAGAAATTATTAATGATTATTATAAAGCAGTTAATACTAAAGATGAGATAATAAGTAAAATAGATATTTTAACCAATGAGAAAAAAGAATTACAAGATGCTCTAGATAATTATGAATATTCTATTAAAAAAGAAAATAGTACATACGCAGTAAAGAGTGAAGAACTTAAAAACTTAGAAATTGAAGTAAATAGAGCAGATGTAAAACTAGATAATTTGCTTAATACTTTAAATGAAGAATATACAATTACTTATGAAAAAGCAAAAAGTATTTATATACTTGATGAAGATGAGAGTAGTGCAAGAACTAAAGTTAATAGTCTAAAGAGAAAAATAAAAAATCTTGGTGTAATTAATTTAGGGGCAATTGAAGAATATGATAGAATAAGTGAAAGATATGAGTTCTTAATTAATCAACAAAATGATTTAGTTAATGCCGAGAATACCTTGCTTACTATAATTGATGATATGGATAAAATCATGGAAAAAGAATTCTTAGATACATTTAATGTTATTAGCAAGAACTTTGAAGAAACATTTAAAGAGTTATTTAGAGGAGGTAC
Source organism: uncultured Caryophanales bacterium (assembly GCA_946408655.1). GTDB lineage: Bacteria > Bacillota_I > Bacilli_A > RF39 > UBA660 > RUG12438. Next base: position 11,025 of record CAMJTE010000016.1, read on the forward strand.
TGCTAAACTAGAGTTAACTGATAAGGATAATTTACTTGAAACAGGTATTGATATTATTGCATCTCCACCAGGTAAAACTTTAAAAAATATTAGTCTTCTTAGTGGTGGTGAGAAAACATTTACAGCAATCTCTTTATTATTTGCTATATTAAAATCTAGAAGTATGCCTTTTTGTATTCTTGATGAGGTAGAAGCTGCGCTTGATGAGGTAAATGTCGAAGCATTTGGAGAATACTTACTAAAATTAAAAGAAAAAACACAGTTTATAGTTATAACTCATAAGAAAAAAACTATGGAATTTGCTAATGTCCTTTATGGAATTACAATGCAAGAGTCAGGAATTAGTAAGCTTGTTAGTGTTAAATTAGAAGATATTAAGGAGACAAAATGATTTATTTATTATATGGTACACTTGATGCATTAATTAATGATTATATAAACAAAATAATAAAAAAAGAGAATATTGCTGATATTAATATTTCTAAATATAATGAAGATGATTTAATAGCTAATATAATAGAAGATGCATCAACAATATCATTGTTTGATGATAAAAAAGTAATAATTATAAATAATGAACTACTATTTTCTAGTAAGAAAAGTATTGATACAACTGAACTTGAGAAGTATATAGAAAACTATAATCCTAATACAATATTAATATTTACTGTATTTAGTGATACAGTTGATACTAGAAGAAAATTATATAAACTTATTAAAGAAAAAGGTAAGATAGAAGAGTTTAATAAGATTACTAATATAAATAGTTATGTAAGAAAGTTATTTAATGGATATAATATTAGTTATAATACAATTAATTTATTTATTAAAAGAGTAGGTAATGATTTAAATAGTCTATCTAATGAAGCAGAAAAGATTAAGATTTATAAGATAGATGATAAAATAATTACTGATAATGACATAATTAATTGTACACATGAGAAAATAGATATAAATATATTTAAATTTATAGATAATATTATTAATAAAAATAAGAAAGAATCTATAACTACTTATAAAGAAATGTTAAAAGTAGGGGAGGAACCTATTAAAATAATAGTAATGCTTGCCAATCAATTTAGATTAATGTATCAAACAAAGATATTAACTAGTAAAGGATATACAGAAGAGGATATTGCAAATCTCTTACATTCAAAAAAATATCCAGTACATCTTGCAATCCAAAAAGGATATAGGTATACATCTGATACTTTATTAAAATATTTAGAAGAACTTGCTGACTTAGATATTAAAATTAAATCTGGTGAGATAGATAAAAATCTTGCTTTAGAGTTATTCTTACTTAGAATATAAAAAGATGATAAATAATTTAAGACTAGGATTATTTGGCACTATACAATGTTAATTTTAATTTGACATATAAATGATTTGTAGTATAATAATCGCTAGTTTGATACAAATTAGTTTTATTAACTATTGATATTTTATATTATTTGTGTTAAATTATTCTTGTAACAGGAAGAATATAAGATAAATCTTGTTATAAATAACGAGTAATTAAAAGGCGGAAAATCTTCGTCCGTCACACTTCTTAGAAGGCAGAGTAAGTTTTTTAACTGAAAGTAGATATGTAGGGAATAGAAGTCCTATCAAAAAAGAATAATTGAAAAATAGCATTTAGATATTTCTATAGATAAAGAAATATATCAATCAGTTGGGTTGTATAAGCATATTTATAAACATATAAATGAGTATATATCTAATAAAAGTGCAGACTATACCTTAAAACGCATTAAAGATATCATAGCTTATCCTGATTATGTTTCATATAATTTAAAGCAAAAAAGTATTGAATATTATAAATAATTACTTGAACCTGTTTCAGTTGTAGTACAACAATCAAAAGATGATACACTTTACGTCGCAAGTGTATATCCAGTAAAAGAAGCGAAAATAAGAAATAGAAAAAAGAAGGAACACCAAATATTAGAACAAATACTTATTGATAAATATAAGTATAACGAAGTTGCTTAGAATATTAAAAGATAATCATCCGTTAATTATCTTTTTTAGTTTATCGTTAATATTTTTAAGTATTTCTTCATTTTTATTATTTTGTGGTTTATAATATCTTTTATGTTTTAAATTGTTAGGTAGATATTGTTGTTTAACTACATGGTTTTCATAATCATGAGCATATAAGTATTTTGGACTGTTTGTTTGTAAGTGTTTAGGAACATCATCTACATTACCCTTATTTATATCATTTAATGCCTCCGCAATAGCTAAATAAGCACTATTAGACTTAGGAGATAAGGTTAGTTCAATTACCACGTTAGAAAGGATTATTCGTGCTTCTGGAAGGCCTAATCTTTCACAAGAACGAATAGCAGCATCTACTTTTAAAGCCATATTAGGATTAGCAAGCCCTATATCTTCATATACAATAACATTCATTCTTCTATATATGATATCTAAATCTCCTGCTTCTATTAATCTAGCAAGATAGTGAATAGCAGCATCAACGTCAGATCCTCTAATACTTTTTTGAAATGCACTTATACAGTCATAATATCCGTCTGAATCTTTATCATAAAAGAAATTTGGCTTATTAACTAGTTCTTTTAATTTATCTATACTAATAATTTTATCATTACTAGAGTAATAAGCTAATTCAAGTAAGTTATAAGCATATCTTAAATCTCCTGATGCAACATTACTAATATATTTTAAAGATTCATTATCAATACTAATATTTTCAAGGATATTTTTCTCAATTACTTTATTTAATCCATCTAATATATCATCTGAATTTAGTGGATTTAATTCAAATATTTGACATCTAGACCTAATTGCAGGATTAATACTATGATAAGGATTGGCAGTAGTCATACCAATAAGAATAATTAAACCACTTTCTAAGTAGGGAAGAAGCAAGTCCTGTTTATCTTTATTTAGCCTATGTATCTCATCCATAATAACTACAATCTCACCATACATCTTTGCTTCTTCAACAACTACATCAAAGTCTTTTTTATTATTAATAACTGCATTAAGCATACGATACTTTTTATCTAAAGTATTAACTATCGCATTTGCGATACTAGTCTTACCTATACCAGGTTTTCCATATAGTATCATTGATGTTAAATAGTTATTATTAACCATATTAGTTATTACTTTATTATCTCCAATTAAATGTTTTTGTCCTATTACATCATTAATAAATTTAGGCCGCATTTTAATAGCTAGTGGTTCCATACGCACCTCCTTAAAACTACTAATATTTTATCATATATTACTAGATAATGTCATTATTTCATGTTAAAATATATATAGTGGTGGTGTTATGATTGATGATTTAATTAATGAATTTTGTACTTATTTACTTATAGATAAGAATTATAGTAAAAATACAATTGATGCATATAGAAACGATTTAGAAATGTTTAATAAATTTGTAAATAAAAGTATTAATAATATAGATGATAATGATATTAAAAAATATTTAAAGTATTTAAAAGATAATAAACATAATGAGAGAAGTATTGCAAGAAACACTTCATCACTAAGATCTTTTTATAAGTTTTTAATTATAAATAAACATGTTAAAACTAATCCTATGGAAAACATTACTAGTATTAAATTATCAAAAAAGTTACCAGATGTACTAACTATTAATGAAATAAATAAGATATTGGATATAAAAATAACAGATAATTATAGCGTTCGTAATAAAGCTATGTTAGAATTAATATATGCAGCAGGACTTAGAGTATCTGAGTTAATTAATCTTAAAACATATGATATAGATATTGAAGAAAATATAGTTAGAACAATAGGGAAGGGGAGTAAAGAGCGGATTATTCCTATTGGAGAATATGCAACAAATGCATTAAATAGTTATCTATCTATTAGATATACATTTTTAAAAAAAGAGATAAATGATTTTTTGTTTTTAAATAATCATGGCAAAAAAATGACTAGACAAGGATTCTTTAAAATAATAAAGAAACTAGCACAAGATAATAATATAAAAAAAGATATATCCCCACATACATTAAGGCATTCTTTTGCAACTCATATGATTAATAATGGTGCAGACTTAAGAACAATTCAGGAGTTGTTAGGACACAGTGATATATCAACGACACAAATATATACACATGTATCAACAGAAAAGTTAAAACAAGAATTTGAGAGTTTTCACCCACATGGTGATTAGAAGGAGGATTTATGAAGTATAGTTATAAACCATCAGGTGTTTGTGCATCTAGAATGGAATTTGATATCGAAAACAATATAATTAAAGATATGAGAGTTATTGGTGGATGTCCAGGTAATTCTCTTGGTGTTAGAGCCTTATGTATAGGAAAAGAGATTGATTACGTAATTGATACGTTAAAGGGTATAAAATGCGGATTTAGAGATACCTCTTGCCCAGATCAAATAACTAAAGCATTAGAGCGATATAAAAAAGAAACGTAAATGTGTTTCTTTTCTTTTGGGTTATCTACAATTATCAGAATCATGTGAATCACATTTCATATCGTTAGAACTTTTAGTAATCTTACTATCTGAATTGTAATTCATTTTCTTATCCATCTTGTTAGATTTTTTATTCTTTTTCATTATATCACCCAGTAATATTATTAACTATAATATGTTTTTTATACCTGGAATTTTTCTTAGTATAGATATTATTATATCGAGTATAATAACAACTAAGATAATTAGTACAAATATTCCTTCTAATTTATTAAATTCAATAAGTTCTTTCATAAAATCTGTTTTAAGTAATAATTCTATTACAAATACGTGTAATAAGTATATACCATAAGAATTATTGCTTAGATGAGTTATTATTTTAGTAAATGTATTTTCTTTTCTATAATTTTCAAAATAATACTTAATTATAATGAATAGGGAAGTGGCTATTATAAATATATATATATTACGATAATCATCTAAAAAGAAATAAGATTGTTTTGCAAGCATTAAATTAGTTGCTATATATGTTGGAATAGAAATTGCAATTATTAATGTAATAAAACTTATATTTTTAACATTTTTTTTGTTATTAGTTTTAGATAATATATATCCATATATAAAATAAAGAATTGGCATAGGAAGTAGGTTAGTGATAACTAATTGATTTTTCTTAAATATTATGTTAACTACTGTAAATGTTATACTTGATAATAATGTAAGTATAATAATTATATATTTAAAACTACTTTTATCTTTATTTTTTAAAGTAATAATTCTAATTAATGGCATTAATATATATAGTAATAATAATGCTTGCAGATACCATAACCAATAAGGAAAATAATTAACATTAAAAGGATCAATCATACCTAGTATATTAATAGCATTTGAATGAGTCATAGTCCAGATAATTGTAATTATAATTAGTGGGATTAATACTCTAATTATTCTTTTAATAAGCTTAGGTATTGAATCTTTTTTCTCCATAAGTAATGAGCCTGATACCATTAAAAATAATGGAACAGCAGATTTAGATAAATAAAATAGGCTATTATGAATTATTCTAATATACATCTTGCTAGATATAAGTATATCATCAGAGTGGTTGAATATAACAAATAGTAGGGCAAATACTTTTATTATATCTATATATAGTATTCTTTTTTTCACATCACACATACTCCTTTTTATCTCTTTTACAGAAGTTAACATAATATACATTATAGGATAATTGCATTCTTGTTTAAAACAATGAATATTAATATTAATCTATTATTCAAACAATTGATTTTTATTAACTAATTATCTATATTAATTAATAATATTAATGAATTTTAAGTTTTATATTTAAAAGATATTACGAAAAATATTTTTTTATTTATTATTAATTATTGATCATTTTATTAAATATAAGAAAAAAAGATCTAACTTTAAAATACATTTAGTGAACAACTACTCATCAGAAGTTTAAAATCAATCTAATTATTCACAATAGAGATAATATATAAAACTCCCCTATTTCATTAAAAATTTAAAGTAGGGGAAGTGTAGCATTTTTTACTTAAATGCAGTTTTTCTAGATTGAATTTCTGCTATTTTTGCAAAAACATCAGATATATTATCATCATTAATCTCTGTAAAACCAAGTTCTTTTAAAGCTTGTTGTTTTATATTATTAAGTTCCATAGTACGACTCATTTTTTCTTCAATTTTATTATTAATTTGCGTTTCAAAACGTCTATGAGCCTCAATTAAACGACTTTTAGAAGATTTACCACTATGATATAATGCCATTGCAGAAAATAGTATGCTTTCAAATATATATTGTTTATCTTCATTAAAAATAAATTCATTAGGTTTAACATAACCAGTTTCTTTTGCAATATATCCAAGTAAATATTTTAATTCATCATTATTACTAAGTGATTGTATAAAATGAAATAAGTACTCCCCTATTTTATATCCATTATCATCATCTTCTTCAATATACTCTCTTAAGACATCAATAGTTTTAGATAATAATTCTTTCTTTTTACTAGCTAAACCACTTAGAGGATCTTCAATATAGTTTTTTCTATTTCCTATACTATCTAATCTTTGTTCAACATCCAATATGTAGTCAGTAGTAACTTTAATATTTTTCATTTCGTCATATGATTTAATTCCTAATAGATTAAATAATAATACTTTTTTATCTTTTGGCCATTTATTTACACTGTCTAATTCTAAATAGTTATAAATCATTTGCCTTGAAACACCTAAAAACTTAGCTAATTTTACTTTTGAAATACCTAATTCGTGTAACAAATTGTTTAATTCATCCATAAACATAACCTCCCTTGTATTGTTACTTTCTACATATAATTTTATCATATATGCCAATTTTGTCAATAGTTTGTAAAGAAAAATCTTAGTAAGTAATTACTAAGATTATCTGGTATATTCAATAGTATTATAATGATTTTCTAAATTTGAATAACCAATAAAACATACTTCTTGATATTTATTTTTCTTTACATCATCTATAGCAACCGTATCTAATACTTCATCAAGATTTATTTTATCTTCAATAAACTTAATAAAATCCCTATTCTCAAAATCTGTCATTACAGTACCAACTATAAAATTTATACCAAGTTTATTTTCAATTTTCTTTATTTCATCATTAAGATTTTTTAGTGATTCAAATTGTGTAGAATTAATTACATATGGCATTTCAATAAGTATTCTAAATTCTAATTTATGATTTATATTATTGACTTGCGCAATATGTCTAATCCTTATATCTTGTCCACTCATACTGTTAATAAATTTTCTTCCATATACTGTTTCTATAATTTTATCAAAACTTGCTTCATGATGTCCTGAGCCTTTTAAACCATTAATTGAATCATCATTAAATATTGATATAGTTTGAGATGGAGTTATTACTGTTACAGAGTTTAATCCTTCTTTATAATTTAATCCAGATTCCAAATTATATTGCAAATCTAATGAATATTCTTTTATATCATTACTAATATTATATGCATAATCATTATATTTGTAATCTTTAGGTAATGTATCAATAGAATACATTTTTTTTATTCTTTCATCTAGTTTAATTCTAACATCTTCAAAAGATAGTTTTATTGCCTGTTTTTTTTCTTGTTGCGCCAAAACAATTGATTTTCTCATACCTTTATAAAAAGAATCTAATATAATAAGGCAATTTATTATAGTATCATCAATAGTATTATCGTTTTCAATACTTTTATAAATATTATGGAATATTTCATAGAACCTATATTCCATTTGTCTGTTATCAATTAGATACTTAATGCCCATTGTACTTGTGAATATATCATTTAAGTATTCTTCACTACCTAATATTTTTACTAAATATTGTACAGAATCATTACTTTCATACTTCTTTAATAAATCTAAAATATTCATACCACACTACCCTAACCTTTCATTATAAATACCACAACTTTTTATTATTTTTTCTAACTTCTTTTATAATTCCACCACCAAGACATTCTTCATTATTATAAAATACACAGGCTTGTCCAGGAGTAACTGCTTTAACGCCTTGTTTATATATAACTTCAACATAGTCATCATGCCAAATAAGTTCTACGTCATTATCTTTTTGACGATACCTAAATTTAGCAGTACATTTATTTATTTTTTTATCACTTAGCCAGTTTATCTCATCAACTATACACGATGTACTTACCAAGCAATCAGATTCATCACCAAATGATACATATAATATATTTTTATCTAAATCTTTTCCAACCACAAATCCACGCGACTCATTACCACCTAAATTAAGACCTCTTCTCTGCCCTATTGTATAATACATTAACCCTATATGATCCCCTACTTTTTCATTAGTATCAATATTTACAATATCACCAGGAGTATTAGGTAAATAATTGGATAAGAACTGTTTAAAATTACGCTCTCCAATAAAGCATATTCCAGTAGAATCTTTCTTTTTAGCAGTAATAAGATCGTATTCTATAGCAATTTTTCTAACCTCTTCCTTTTTTAAATCACCAACTGGAAATAGTATTTTTTTAAATTTTTCTTTAGGAACTTGTGATAAAAAGTATGTTTGATCTTTATTATCATCAATACCACGAAGTAGTTTACCATTTTTTATTCTAGCATAATGGCCAGTCGCTACATAATCTGCACCTAACTTTTCTGCTTCATTTAAGAACACGTCAAATTTAATATATTTATTGCACATTATATCTGGATTTGGTGTTCTACCTTTTTTTAATTCATCTAAAAAATAAGTAAATACATAATCCCAATATTCTTTAACAAAATCTACTCTTTTAAGCGGAATATTAAGTTTTTTACAAACCTCTAAGGCATCATTATAATCTTGTTCTTGAGGACAAATATTATTATTTAATGTAGGGTTTCCTAGAATATCATTATTAACTCCAGCATCCCAATTACGCATAAATAATCCAATTACTTCATAACCTTGATTCTTAAGCAGAATCGCAGCAACACTACTATCTACTCCCCCACTCATTCCTATAACTACTTTTTTCATGACATCACTTCTTTATTTTTACTTTATTACTATCTACTAAATGCTTATAGTTATTAAAAAATTTAGTATTTGGAAACTCATCCATATAGTTTACTAATTCTACACGATTTCTAACAGGACATAAATGCCTAGACAAATCATCTTTTGATAAATCATTTAGACTAAGAATAATTGCTACACCATTTTTACTAATTTCTTCACTAATATATTTTTCTGGTTCACCAATTCCTAATAATGCATCATGCATAATTGCTTTAATTGTAATTGGATTTAAGTATACTGCTTTAATTTTATATCCAGTAATTAATTCTTTATAAATATATCCTTTTATAACTTCTTCTACAATTAATTTTTCATAATTTCCAATTTTATTATCTTCATCATATATCATAATACTTGCTTTATAAATTTTTTTCATAAATCCCCCAAAATCACAGTAATATTATACCATAATATTACTTAAATTAAAAGTTGAGCAAAATAACGTAATATGATTGGTGTGATAAATGATTCATACAATGATGTTACTATAAGAAATATAATAGATATTAAAAATACTTTTGAGTAGTTATTGATAAATGCCTTAAAATTAAGATTATCTTTCTTTAAAATAGATTTAATTAGTATAATTGATAATTTAATTGAATAAGAGCTTAAATAAAGCATTATTAATAAGTTTATTACCATGTGTGGAAATACATAAATAAGTGCAAGTAAAGCTCCTTTAATAGAATATGTATATATAATTGATGATATAGTAAATCCTAGTGTAAATGACTTATAGAATATAATAAATATTACGATTAATACTCCAACAACAGATATACCTATAACCCAAATTATAAATGAAAATAAGAAATTACTTATTATAGTGTTTTTAAGTGTTCCTGCAAAGTTAAATTTATTATTAATTAGTTTATCAAAGAAATCTTTGATTGAATTTAAAACTGTTTCTTTATCATTTTTACTAAGCACAATCATAAATATACTACCAGCAATAATACCTACTATAGCTATTACGTTTAGAAATGTCATAATTTTTTTATCATATTTTATTATTTTTTTTAGTTTGTCCATATTATCACCCAGTAAATACTATTAACTAAATATAAAAATATTCCATTTTATTTAAATTTATATTATAATTATTAGTAGATAACTTGAGATTATAAGGAAGGTGAACAATGAGTAAAGTAGTACAAAAAGTAATGATTATTATATTTCTAATTGCAATGGTTGGAATGTTTATTTTATCATTATTTCCAAATAGATAAAAAAACGCTTTATTTAGCGCTTTTTTTGTTGCTTTTTTTTAGTTCATCTCTAATTTCTTCAAGTAGTTTTGTTTGTGGATCAACTTTCTCTTCGGCTTCTTTTTCTTCTTCTTTCTTAACTTTCTTAGTTAGTCTATTTATAAATTTAATAAATACAAATATAGACATTGCAATAATTAAGAAATTAACGATATTTTGAATGAAATTGCCATACATAATTGATGCTTTACCTACGGTTGCTTTCATTCCTGAAAAATCAATTCCTCCAATAAGTAGTCCAACAAATGGCATAATAATATCATTAACAAGCGAAGTAACTATTCCAGAGAAAGCACTTCCCATAACAACACCAACAGCAAGATCCAAAACGTTTCCTTTTGAGATAAACTCTTTAAATTCTTTTAACATATGTCCTCCTTACATAGTTTCTTAATTAGTTTAAAAACTAATTTATTTATAATAGGTAAATATATTAATTTACTTACTACCAAATTAAATTTAACTTTTCTTCTTATTCTTTTAATATCTTTCTTATTTATATTAGGAATCTTATTAATTAATTCAAGATTGTAATCCATAGTCATATTAGTTAGTGGATTAATTAAACCAGAGGCATCTCCTATAAAGTATACATTATCACTTTTTATTAATAAATTCCCGCTAGGTATTAAATATGTATTAATGCTTTTAGATGTAACATTATAATTCTCTTTAATACCTTCTAACTCATTAAATATATTGTTTTTATTTTTATTACTAATAATTCTAACTATATTATTATTTTTAGTACTTGTACACTCTTCATATAACTTATTGTTTCTATTATATAATACTTTATAATCATTACTATTCTTACTTTTAAGTAAAATTGATACTTTAAACTTCTGAATACTTTTAAATTTATTCATTCTAACTTCAGATAGTGTACCATCCGCACCAACTAAATATTTGTAACTATACTTCTTAGAATTAATAACAATTTCATTATTTTTAAAGTTATATTTATTAATACTAGATTTATCAATTATTTTAACTTTACTCTTCTTACACTTGTCAACTAAGTATTCTTTTAATTTATTAACATTTAAAATATATCTTTTTGTATGATATAACTGATTATTAATTAATACACTATCTAGTTTTTTAGCAATAAATTCATCTAGATTATCAATTATATTATTAAGTAAATTATAACTATTCTGAGTGATAACCATATAATTTAGTTTATTATTTTTTATAATATCTTTCTTATCAGTAAGCATTATTTTATTCTTTTCCCTAGATAATTTATAAGCCATTAATAAACCGTATATGCCACCTCCTACAATAATATAGTCATACATATCACTCACCACAAATATTGTATCATGTTTTAAATAAAAACAAAATAGCTATAAAACTATTTTTCTTTAACTAATACTTTAACTGTTTCATCTGATACTGTATATTCTTGATTCATACTAAACTGTTTTAATATTTCTTTTAATTCTTCTTTAGAATAACTATCTTTAACACCATCTATATTAACTAAATATGATGCAGTATCAATTGTATATACAATAGTATCTGGATTAATATCATAGTTATTAATTATATCGTAATACATATTATTTTCGTTTTTATTTATAATATGATAATTAGTTAGTTTATCATCTTGGGTAATAACTATAGAACTTTCTTTTAATGAGTCCCAGTTTATATAGTTTGTTTCATTAGTACAACTGCGATATGCACAAATTGGTATTCCAACTGCAAAAGCTGCGCACATAACCATCGCACTACCAATCCTAATATAATCCTTCTCTAATTCCAATTTTTTAGCTTCAATCTCATAATCTTTCATGCAATACTCCCTTTCAATACAAATATTATACTTATTCTAAAATAAAAATCAAGTATAATTTAAAAGAATGCAATTAAGCACTCTAGTTTTTATCACCATTTAAGAAATTCATTACTAAATCTACAAGTATATCTTTTTCTTTAGGATTAGACTGAGCAATTAGTAAGGTAAGCGCAACAAGGGTATTATTATCTATAACTTGCTTGTTATCCTTGTATAAGATACTATTAACTTCTAGAAAATAGATAAATAATGTTGCTGCAATTCTTTTATTTCCATCGATAAAAGAATGATTTTTAGTAATTAAATATAGAAAATTAGCAGCTTTTTCCTCTATTGTAGGATATAAGTCAGCACCATCATATGATTGATATATCGCGCCTATAATAGATTTTAAACCTTGATTTCTTTCTAGTGCAAATAAATCACTATCAGAATTGAATTTAAGCTTACTAACTATATCTATACAGTCTTCATAGGTAACTTTTATATTATTTTTAGTACCATTTGGTTTATTAACTCTTTTATGATCATAGTCATCAAGTAAACTTAAAGCATTAGAATAATTATTAATAACTTTAATAATATCCTGTGCTTCACTTCCTTTTAATTCAGTATCAATTCTACCAGCAATATCAATAAGCTTAACAGTTTTTTCAAGATAGTCAAGTCTTTTTTGATTAACTGCATATCCTTTTAGCAAATAATCCTTCAATACTTTATTTGCCCAACGCCTAAATATAATACCATTTTTAGACTTTACACGATATCCAACACTTATAATCATATCAAGATTATAGTATTCAATATTACGTGTAACTTCTCTACCTCCTTCTTTTTGAACTGTTGCAAAATTTGCAACAGTTGAAGAATCTAGTTCTTCTTCTAGAACATTCTTAATATGTCTAGATATAACTGATTTATCTCGATCAAATAGTTTTGCCATTTGATCTAAAGATAACCATACAGTATCGTCCGTCATGTTAACTTCAAGTTTTACATTTTGATCTTCAAATAAAATAATTTCGTTTTTCATAAATATAACTCCTTTATGCAATATTAATAATAAAATTTACAACTATTCCATAAACGTTTTATACTATTTAGATTATATATACCAGTTCTTTATATTATTTTATATTATCTTCTTTTCAATTACTATTATACACTATATTCATTAATAGTCAAGTAAAATTCATAAAAAGAATGCAATTAAGCATTCTAGTTTTCACCTTCTTCTAACATGTTAGTTATAAGTATTCCATAACCTTTTAAAGGATTATCGATTACTACATGCGTTACCGCACCTACTATATTATCACCTTGTATAATTGGACTACCACTCATACCTTGAACAATACCATTAGTTTTATTTAGTAATTCTTCATCAGTTATTTCAAAAACAATATTTTTAATCTTATCGCTATTGGTTACACTAACAATATTAATATCATACTCCCCTACTTCATTGCCAGCTAATACCGTTTTTATTTTAGCCTTACCTAAGTTAACATCTTTATAATCTACAACTTTATATAGTTTAGATTCATCAATATCACTTATATATTCACCAAATATTCCTTTATTAGTATTCTCAAGAACATTACCATCAGTTTTACTTAAATCAAATGTAGCATTTTTCTCACCAGGATTACCATCTCCAGATTTAACAATACCTGTTACTGTTGATGGAAATATAGTTCCGCCATTAATATCTAGTATTTTCTTAGTAGAACTATCTGCTATTTCATGACCCAATGCACCAAAAATTTTAGTTTTAGGATCAATATAAGTTAAAGTGCCTATTCCAGTAATAGAATCTTTTACATATATTCCTGTTTTTACATTACCACTAGTTTTATCTAGATTTAACGTAGTATCTTTTATTTCATTATTCCTTTTATAAGTAATACTTACATCATTACTTCTAGAATCATTTATTTTAGCAATCATTTCATCAATACTATTTACTTCAGTATTATCTACTTTTTCAATAATATCTCCTACCTTTAATCCTGCCTCAGTAGCTGGATTATTTCCTTCAACATCATAAGTACCAACGATAATAATGCCATCACTCATAAGTTTAATACCAATATTTTCTCCACTAGCAATTATATAGTCTGAATATGCAT
>CAMJTE010000017.1 GCA_946408655.1 uncultured Caryophanales bacterium
TTTTTGTCAAATTTTAGATATTAAATTGTGACTTTTATTTTTGAGTTTACCCTAATACAAACTTATGAATTATTTCTAGATTTAATAAAGCATTTTTATTGGTAGTTTTATTTGCATCTTGACAAAATGTAAAATCTAAATGAAAATGTATTTTATTTTCTACATTCCAATGTTTTCTAGTAACCTCATTAAATTCTATAATATTTACATTTCTACTTGAAATATAATATCTGCATTCAATGCTTGTTATGTATTTTTCTGTTTTTTTAGTTTTGCCATTTTTATCTTTTTTCTTTTCAATAACTTTGGTAGTAATAGTTTTTTTAACCATTCCAATTGTTTTAAGTCCAGACCATTCGTTTTTATCTTGAAACCAATTAATATCTGAAGTTTGAAAGCATTCATATTTTATAAGAGCAGAATGACTTTTTTCATTATATGTCATATATTGTGATGACAAATTACCAGCTATAATTTCTTCACATCTCTTATCATCAAAATAATTAACTAATTCATTATAAAAAGTTTCATGATTTGATTTAACTGGTACTGTATAATCTCCATGAGCATTTATAACAGCTTTCACATTTTTCTTTTGTGTATTTAAAGCATCCCAAGTTGAAATTGTACTTGTTAAATTCATTCCTGTTACAACCTCCTCTATAGTTGGAATTTCGTTTGTTTTATCAGCAATTTCAACTGTTTTTATACAATATCCATATTTATTGGAATATACATTTAAACAATTTAAAGGAGCCTTTTCATCAGATAATAATGTTGTTTTTCTTTTGCTTCCATTATTAACTCTTCCATCGAAATTTAACATATTTGTTTTTATAGAATTACTTATTATAATGTAAGTAAAAAAATCTAATAGAATTTTATTTAATTCATCAGAATCAACAAGAGCCATAATTCTTTCATACGAATCAACGCAAGAAATTCCACCTGTCATTTGCAAGAAACTTTTAAACCATCTATAATTATCTTTAACAAATTGGTGAATATCATCCCAAGTATTATTATTAGCAAATGAAGCGATAATAACACACATAATAACATCCCATAGTTTATAGATTAGCATATTTTTGTTTCTTACGTCTTTTAATGATTTCAATTTTTCTTTTAGCTGTTTAAGTATAGCAACATCTAAGTCTTCAAGTTTTTTTATTCCTAACATTTTTTTTAAAAATTTCTTTTGTTCTTTAGTTAATCCATCATATTTTTTTGGGGGCTTTGCCATAAATCATACACCGTACTTTCTAGTATAATCATTGTATAATACTTGACGGTTTTTTACAACATAAATCCTAATAATGTATTGAAATATAAGGGAAAACTAGATATCAAATAATAAAACTATCTTTTTATCCTGCTTTCTGAAGCAAGTTTGTTGCTTCTTTTTCTTTATGTGGTATAATTAATGTATGAAGAAAATTATATTTGATTTAGATAATACACTATTAATGTTTGATGAAAATTATTTGAACGATTATGGTAGTGTTATTAATGGTACTTATGAAGATGGATTAAATTTATATAATTCTATTGGTAAATATGAAAGAGCAGTAGGTTTATATAATAAAAATGAATTACTTGAGTTTGTTAATAAAGATTTAAATACTAATTATTCTATGGATACATTTGATAAATTGTTAAATGTAATAAGTAATAAATGGATAAGTGGTATTCCTGATGGAATAGAAGATACATTAAAGTATCTTTGTAGCAAGTATGAATTATATGTATTAACTAATTGGTTTAGTGAGTGCCAAAGTAAAAGATTAAAGCGTGTTAGACTACTCAAATACTTTAAAGAGGTAGTTGGTACGGATAAAGTTAAAGCTAAACCTAATACAGATGGTTATTTATATATTATTGGCGATAGTAAATTAGAAGATGTAATTATGATTGGTGATAATCCTGATATAGATATTAAGGGTGCAAATGATGTTGGATGTAAAGCAATACTTGCTGATTATAGGAATAAGTATAGTAATTATGAGAATAGAATTACTGATATTAAGGAATTGATGGATATATTGTAGGAGGATTTATGATAGTTGCAACTAATAATGAAGGAAAGTTAAAAGAAATTAAATCTATATTAAATGATTATGAATTATATTCTTAAAAAAAAAATATAAGTATAGATGTTATTGAGGATCAAAATACATTTTTGGATAATGCTAAAAAGAAAGCATTAGAAATATATGAAGCAACAAATGAAACTACTATTGCCGATGATTCTGGGTTATGCATTAATTGTCTTAATGGGTTCCCCGGTGTTATGACACATAGGTTTTTAGGTGAAGACGCAATTGATAGAGAAAGAAACGAATATTTAATAAAAGAGGTAAATAAATATAAAGATAGAAGTGCATCTGTTATTTGCAATATAGTTTATTATGATGGTAACAATTTTGTTGTTGGAGAAGGAAAAATAGATGGTTTTATTGCAAAAGAATGTAGAGGTTCAAATGGGTTTGGTTTTGATGAAATATTTGAATTATCAAATGGGTTAACATTAGCAGAATTATTACCTAATGAAAAGAATAAAAAGAGTGCAAGAGCTTTAGCGCTTACCCATTTAAAAGAAAAACTTGATAATAATGTTAAAGGAGAAAAATATGGAATTAAATAAATATATTGAACATACTAATTTAAATAATACGGCTACTCTAAAAGATATTGAATCTTTATGCAATGAAGCAATAAAATATGATTTTGCTGCTGTTTGTGTATATCCTTATTATGTAAGGTTAGCTAAGGAATTACTTAAAGATACAAATATAGAAGTGTGTACTGTAATTGGATTCCCAAGTGGAATGAGTACAAGAGAAACTAAAGTATATGAAGCAATAGATGCAGTAGAAAAAGGCGCAGATATGATTGATATGGTTATTAATGTATCTGCACTAAAGAATAAAGATTATGAGTATGTTAAAGATGAAATTGAAGAGATTAGAGATGCAATAGATGGTAAAGTATTAAAAGTTATAATTGAGACTAACTTACTTACTGATAAAGAGATTATAAAAGCAACAGAAATATGTAATAGTTGTTTTGTTAATTATATAAAAACTTGTACTGGATTTACTGGGGGAGTAGAAGTTGATTCTGTTGATATTATTAATAAACACAAAAGTGATTTAGTTGAGATTAAAGCTAGTGGTGGGATTAAGAGTAGAAAAGATTTGATTACTATGATTGAAGCTGGGGCTAGTAGAATTGGTACTAGTCATGGAGTGGAGATAATAAATGATAATAAATCTTAAGAATAATGAGTTTATTTTTAAATTATATGTTTTCTTATCAACATTTGCAAGAAATCTTGTTGAAGTGTTTGTTCCTATAATTTTATATAAAAATGGTTTTTCTTTCAAACAAGTAATTCTATATTTTTTGCTGACTAACTTTTTTTGTTTATTATGGGATTATTCTTGTGTTTTGTTATCCAAAAAATATAGTAATAAAATATTATCATTGATAAGTATGATTTCCTTTTTTTTATTACAGTTTATTCTAAGTTCGATTAAAATCAATACTTTTTATTTGATACTTGTTGCGCTTTTATATTCTTTATATAGGCAGACATATTGGATTTCAAGAAGATTTTATAGTTTTAAAATTCTAAGGGGTGGAGAAATATCTAAAAAGTATTCTATTATAAGTATTATTAATCAAATTGGCGTAGTTGTTTCGGTATATATAGGTTCACTAATTCTTGATTATATTAATGTTTCTGTATTAACTATTGTTTCAGTAATTATATTTATAATTAGTGTTATAATTCTGTTTTTATTAAGATTTGATCATGAAAAAAATGATGAGAAGATACATTTCTTTAAGACTTTAAAAACAATACCCAAGCAAGATTTATGCCATTTTGGTTTTTATGAGTTGCTGAACATAATTAAATTTTTATTTGCTCTTTATATTTTTATATATATTAAAAATAATTATCAAACTATTGGTATAATAAGTATTGTTATTAATATATCGATCATGATGTTTTCTTATTTTTATGCTAAATATATAGATAAAAATATAGATAAAAACAGAAATTTATTGCAGGTAAGTATTTTACTTGTAGTGTTAACATTTATATTAAAAGCCAATGTAACAAATTATTTAATAATTATAGTATCTTTCATTGAGGGAATGACTTTTAAGATGTATGAAATATCATTTAATAGTCGTTTATATGTTTTGTCAAAAAAATATGAATATTATAATTTCAATATGGTATATGAGATAGTTTTAAATTTTTTTAGAACCATAGTAATGTTTATACTTTTTATGTCGAATTTTGATTTAAGAACAATGATATATTTTACTTTATTGGTTATTATAATGGGGGTATTTATAGATTTTAAAGATGTTAACATTGATAAGTATAAAGTTGTTGACAAATAAAATAAATCTTTATATAATTATTTTGTAATTAGTGATTCTTAGTAGTTATTTTATTGGTAAGTAGAGATTTGGTGGCAGGTGTAAACTAAACAAGATAAAATAATGAAATACATGCTAAACGGGTTGATACGTTATAATCATAAAAGTGCATAATAAGTATTATGAAATAGGGTGGTACCGCGACAATAGATAATATTATCGTCCCTATATCTAATACTTTTTTATTATAGAAGGGATGATAGAATGAATTGTTTTGAAGATTTAAAATGGAGGGGACTTATTAAAGATATAAGTAGTAAAGAGTTAGAAAAAAAACTAAATGAGGAGAGTCTTACTTTTTATATTGGAACTGATCCTACGGCTGATTCTATGCATATAGGACATTTCTCATCATTTTTAATTGCAACAAGACTTGCTAAATATGGCCATAAACCTATTTTACTTGTAGGTGGTGCGACAGGTTTAATTGGAGATCCTAAACCATCTAGTGAAAGACAAATGATTACAAAAGAAGCGGTAGAAAAAAATGTAGAAGGTTTAACTAAACAAGCTGAGAATCTATTTGGCTTTGAAGTTGTTAATAATTATGATTGGATTAAAGAGATTAATACTATTGATTTTTTAAGAGATTATGGTAAATATATTAATGTTAATTATATGCTTGATAAAGATATTATAAGTAGAAGACTAGAGAGTGGTATTACTTTCTGTGAGTTTGCTTATACTATTTTACAGGGTTTAGATTTTGTTAACTTATATGAGAATAAAGGAGTAACTTTAGAAGTTGCAGGATCTGATCAGTGGGGTAACATTACAACTGGTATTGAACTTGCTAGAAAAAAACTTGGTGTAGAGTTATATGGTATGACTATGCCTTTAGTACTTGATAATAGAGGAGTTAAATTTGGGAAAACTGAAGGTAATGCTTTATGGCTTGATAAGAATAAAACGTCATCTTATGAATTATATCAATATTTAATTAATAGTGATGATAGTGTTGTAATTGATTACTTAAAAAAACTTACATTTTTAACTAAAGAAGAAATTGAAGATATAGAAAAAGAACACAGTGATAAACCAGAGTTAAGAATTGCGCAAAAACGTCTTGCAGAAGAGGTTATTACATTTTTACATGGAAAGAATGAATTTGAAAAAGCGGTTAATATTAGTGAGTGCTTATTTAGTGGAAATATTGCAAGTTTATCTGCTAAAGATATTAAAACTGGATTAAAAGAAGTTCCAACATTTAAGTTAGAAGGAACTACTACTTTATTAGATATGTTAGTAGATAATAAGATATGTTCATCTAAAAGAGAAGCAAGAGAGTTAATTAATGGGAACTCAATTAGTGTAAATGGCAGTAAGATTACTGATACTGATTATGAAATTAGTAAATCAATTGCGATAGATAGTGAGATTATAGTAATTCGTCGTGGTAAGAAGAAATATTATATTGGAGTATACTAGTATGTCTTGTTATAAAGAGTTAGACAAGTTTAAATATGGATTATGCATGTTTAATGCTTTAGTTATAAATATAGTTTTATATTTGACGCCTGTTTTAGTAGCTTTATTAATATCTAATAATTTTAGTTCAGATAATTTCATATTGTTTATAATAATATCTATGATACTGAATGGTGTATATTTACTTTGTAATCATATATGGATGGTTCCAGTTAATAATTTTTTAATGAGTTTTGAAAAGAAACAAATGCTATCATATTTTAAAAGAATAGTAAATGTACCACTTGAAAAGCTTAATGAAATACATACTGGATATTTAAAAAAACAACTTGATATGGTTATTACTAATTCTAATATGTTTTTAAGAAGTATGATGGATAATGTCATGGGATGTATTGTATCGGGAACTATATTTTTAATTACAACATTTATTCAAAGTAAACAGTTATTTATATTTGTATTTATTATGCTGATTATAATTATTATATACAATTTAAAGATATCTAAGATTCATAAAAAAAGACAGAAGAATTATAATAATGATTATTCTAATTATAATGCTAGAGTAACAGATATACTGCAGAATATTAAAACTATTAAGAAATTAGATGCAGATTATTATGCTGAGACTAAGATAGATGAATCTTTTGAACCAGCTAGAATAAGTTTTTATAAACTAAAAGTAATGAATTCAATTAGATTTAATGGTATAGATGCAACTATATTTATTATGTATTTTATAATACTTATATCACTTTATTTTAAGATGAAAAGTGGGGATAATGTATTACCATTCTTATTATTTTATATTACATCATTTGAAGGTATTAAAAATGAGTTTAGACGTCTTAGTAATGTGTTTCAAGTGTATACTGAATTAAAATCAGCAACTGAGCAAGTAGAAGATATGATAGGATATTATGAGATTAAAGATAAAACTAAATCATTTAATAAAATAGAAATTAATAATGTTAGATTTAAATATGATATCGAATCCAAAAAAGAAATAGTTGTACCTAGATTTGAATTAAATAAAAGGGATAAGATAAGTATTGTTGGTAAATCTGGAAGTGGTAAAACTACATTTTTAAATATACTTTCAAAATTCTTAGTTGATGATGGTGCGAGTTATTTAATAGATGGAAAAGATATTGATAAAAATCTAGATTTAGCCTTTATATCTCAAGATGTAGATTTACTTAATGTTTCTATTAAGGAAAATATTTGTCTAGGTAAAAAGATAAGTAATACTAAGTATATAGAATTGCTTAAAGATGCCGATATGTATGATTTTATTAATGAGTTACCTCAGGGTGATGATACTATAGTAGGAGAACGTGGAGTAAAACTTTCTGCAGGACAAAAACAAAGAATTAATATATTAAGAGGTATTGTTCTTGATAAAGAGTTATATATACTAGATGAACCAACTTCTAATTTAGATATGGAAACAGAATCATTAATCATCACTTTAATTAATAAACATTTGAAAGATAAGACTGTTGTTATAGTAACTCATAGAATGAGATTAAAAGATATTTGTAATAAGCATTATATATTTGAAAAAGGTGTTATGCAAGAAGAAAAATAGGCTTAAACCTATTTTCTTTTTACATAATTATAAGCATCTTTGCACATATCTTCTAAGGTTAATTCTGCTTTCCAATTTAATTTTTCTAATGCATAAGTTGGATCAGCGTAACATGCATCAATATCTCCAGGACGTCTATCTTTTATTTTATATGGTACATCAATATTATTAATTTTTTTAAATGTATTAACTATTTCTAAGACACTATAACCATTACCTGTTCCAAGATTATAAGCATCACATCCTGTTGAATTAATAATTCTATTAAGAGCAGCAATATGTCCTTTAGCAAGATCTACAACATGAATATAATCTCTAACCCCAGTACCATCTTTAGTATCATAGTCATTACCAAATATTCCTAAACAATCTAATTCTTTAGTTGCAACTTTAATGATATATGGCATTAGATTATTAGGTATACCATTTGGATTTTCTCCGATAAGCCCAGATTTATGCGCACCTATTGGATTAAAATATCTTAAGATTGCAATAGACCATTCGTTATCAGATTTATATAGATCTCTTAGAATATTTTCAATCATTAGTTTAGTTGAACCATAAGGATTAGAAGTAGTTAACTTAGAATCTTCTTTAATAGGTAAACTCTCTGGTTTACCATATACTGTCGCGCTAGATGAAAATGCTATTTTTTTTACACCAAATTCATTCATTACCTCAAGTAAGGTTAGTGTTGAATCAATATTATTTCTATAATACATTAATGGTTTTTCACATGACTCTCCAACTGCTTTATATCCAGCAAAGTTAATAACTGCACCAATCTTGTTTTCTTTAAATATTCTAGTTAATGCTTTTTTATCGCATACATCATCTTCATAGAATTTAACTTGCTTTTTAGTTATCTCTTCAATTTTATCTATAACATCCTTTTTTGAATTAGATAGATTATCAATAATTACAACCTCATAATTATTATTAAGTAGTTCAACTACAGTATGTGAACCAATATAACCTGTACCACCCGTAACTAATATTTTCATAAATATCTCCTCCTATGGTAATTGTATCATGAAATAACTATTTTAGATATATTTTGTCATGCTTTTTTAAAGAATCTAATTCATTATTTAAATTTAAAACACTACTATTATTATACATAGAATAAAAATTATTTATAAGATTTTTATCAATACCAATAGAATTTAGATAATCAATATGTCTATAAAAGTCATCGATTTTTAATTTAGATATATCTTTAGAAAAAAGAGCATTTAGTATCATCATATTGAAGCAATAATTATCTGTATTTTCATTCGGAGTAATTAAATGATTTTCAAGCTTTTTTCTGCGGGCAAATCGTGTTAAATACTTAGATGGAAATGGTTCATTATACATAATTTTTGAACTATCCATATCAAGGATTCTAATATCATTATCATTAGTTATAATAATATTATCTTCATGTAAATCACCAATGTAAAAACTTTCAATGCCATTATTTCTAAATGCTTTCATTTTTTCTAAAACTGCACCTATTTTTTTTAATAAGTCTATTTTGTAACTAATCTGTATATTCTTATCATATATTATATTTGAAAGAATAGTGCCTTCAATATAATCAGTAACAGTACCAGTTTTCTTACTTTCAATTTCTAGAATATCATTATCAAGAATCAGCTCTTTAATATTAATCTCTTTTTTATATTGATTAAGTAATTTGATAGTGATTAATTTATTTTGATTAAAATCTATTATTTCCTTTATTATTCTTAATCTATTATTTTCGGGATATAGATATAATCTTGATTCAGCACCTATAAAACGGGTATTTGGATGAAATCTTTTAAGCCTATCTAACTCATATAATTTTAAATTAATTGTTTTCATACTTTTTCTCCTTGGTTAAAGATTATATCACGTATATTATAAGATGTAAATTGATTGACAAAAATATTTTTTTCGTGTATAAACTTATATAGGAAAGGGATGATACTATGAATCTTGTTATAGTCGAATCACCAAGTAAAACAAAACCTATTGAAAAATATTTAGGTAATGGTTATAAAGTTTTATCTTCAAAAGGCCATGTTAGAGATCTTGCAACTACTGGTAAATTTGGCTTTGGTGTAGATGTTGATAATGGCTTTAAACCTAATTATATTATGATGAAAGGTAAAAAAAGCGTAGTTGATGAATTAAAACGTGAGGCAAAAAAGTCTGATCATGTATATCTTGCAACCGACCCTGATCGTGAAGGTGAAGCCATAAGTTGGCATTTAAAAGATGTCTTGAAACTTGATGATAATGCTTATGATAGAGTCGTATTTAATGAAATTACAAAAGGAGCGGTAACTGAGGCTTTTAATCATACCAGAAAAATAGATTGGTCTTTAGTTAATAGTCAAGAAACTAGAAGAATACTAGATAGAATTATTGGATTTAGATTAAGTAAACTTATCCAATCTAAAACTAGTGGTTCTAGTGCGGGAAGAGTACAGAGTGTTGCTTTAAAACTTATTGTTGAACGTGAAAGAGAAATCGAAGCATTTAATCCTGAAGAATATTATACAGTAAAAGGTATCTTTGATGATTTTGAATCGGAATTATTTAAATATAATAATGAAGATATAAAGATTGGTAATAAAGATGAATTAGATAAAGTTTTATCTTCTTTAGATAAGAGATTTACTGTTATGTCAATTGATAAAAAAGAAAAGGCTAAACAATCAAAAATGCCTTATATTACTAGCACTTTACAGCAAGATTCTAGTAATAAACTTAATTTTAACGCGAAGAAGACTATGCAAATTGCACAGAAATTATATGAAGGTATTGATCTAGAAGATGAAACTGTAGGTTTAATTACTTATATGCGTACTGATTCAACTAGATTATCTGATGAGTTTGTTAAATCTACTTATGCATATATTAAATCTACTTATGGTGAAGATTATGTTGGATATGTAAAACAGAGTAAAAAGAAAGAAAATGTTCAAGATGCGCATGAAGCAATAAGGCCAACAAGTATTAATAGAACTCCTGAGACTGTTAGAAAGTATTTAACTAATGATGAGTTTAAACTATATAGAATGATATATTATAGAGCTTTAGCTAGTTTAATGGCACCAGCTAAGACACTTAATACAACAATTATTCTTGATAATAATAATTATAAGTTTAAAACTAATGGACAAATTATTACTTTTGATGGATATTTACGTATATATAGTGATTATGAAGATACTAAAGATACTGTATTACCAGAGATTAAAGAGAATAGTGTACTTGAGGCTAATGACATAGTATCAGAACAACACTTTACTAAGCCACCTGCAAGGTATACTGAGGCTAAACTTATTAAAGAGATGGAAGAGTTAGGTATTGGTAGACCTAGTACTTATGCTACAACTATGGATATAATAAAAAAACGTGGATATGTTAATATAGAAGATAAGAAGTTTATACCAACCAAGATTGGTTTTGAAATAACTGATAAATTACAAGAACATTTCTCGCACTTAATAAATGTTGAATATACTGCTAATATGGAATCTGATTTGGATAAAATAGCAGAAGGAAAAGAAAACTATATAGATACACTTACAAAATTTTATAAAGAATTTGAACCAAGTGTTGAAGAAGCATTTAAATTATTACCTAAAAAGGAAGCTGAAAAAACTGGAGAAGATTGTCCTAAATGTGGTAGTCCATTAGTTATTAGAAATGGTAGATATGGAGAGTTTACGGCGTGCAGTAATTTTCCTAAGTGCAAGTATATAAAACAGGAAGAGAAAGAAGAAAGTAGTGTTTGCAAATGTCCAAATTGTGATGGAGATATAGTAAAAAAAAGAAGTAAACGTGGTAAGATATTCTATGGATGTAACAATTATCCAAAGTGTAAAACTGCATATTGGGATATGCCTACAGGTGAAAAGTGTCCAGAGTGTTCTAAAATGTTAACTCGGAAAACTACTAAAAGTGAAATTACAATAAAATGTTCAAACTGTGATTATACAAAGGTGGATTAGTCCATCTTTTTTTGAAAAATAGTTGTTTTTTGTAAAAAAAAATGATAAAATGAGTTTATTAGTAGGGGATAAAGAATAAGGAGGGACTTTTATGTTCGAAGACATAGAACAACTTTTTGATGAAATTAATGCAAAAAGTGCTGCTAAATATGAACCATCAAATATTAAGACAATAGATAGTTTTGATAATACAGATGATACAGATGATTCTAATTCTAATTTGTTTATAAGTAAAATTTCTAAAGATAAGGAATCTATGGATGATTTATTTGATTCTTTAACAACTGATGTTAGTGGTGCGACAAGCTTTATTAATAATGTAATGGATGCTAAAGAAAAATTAAATAAAGAAAAAAAGTTATTTGAAGAAGAAAAAATTAAGTTTGAAAAGGAAAAACTTGATTTTAAAAAATTAGTAGATTTGCAAACTTCTAAACTTGAGCAAGAAAAAAAGGCTTTTGATGAATACATGAAAAGTGAAAAGAATAAATTAAAAACAATGGAAGAAGAATCTAATATGCAAATTCAGAATAATCGTGTTGAGTTGGATTCAATAAAATTAGAAATAGAATTAGATAGGAAAAAGATTGATAACGATAGAGAAGATTTTGAAAATTATAAAAAATTAGAACAAGAAATAATTGATAACAAATATTTAAAATTAGATGAAGATCAAAAGAATTTTGAAGATTATCAAAGAGTAGTTAATGAAGCAATAGAAAAAGATAGAGCTAATATCGATTTAGAAAAGGCTAATATGAAAAAAGAACAAACATTAGAAAAAGAAAAACTAATGAATGAGATTAATGCTAAAAGGCAGGAAGTAGAAAAATTAACTATCAAGAATCAGATGTATGAGAAAACATTAGGTCAAGAAGCTCTTGAAATTGAACGTAAAAAAGAAGAAGTTAAGAAAGAACTATCTAATGAAAAGAACAGAATAGAAAAAGAAAAAGAACTAATTAAAGCTGAAAAAGAGCAATTTGAAAAGTATAAAGAGAATAAAGAAAGAAAAATAGAACTTGCAAATAAAGAGTTAGAACAAAAATGTGATAAATTTAAAGGCGTAATTAAAGAATTTAATACTCGCTTTAGAATGATGAAAGAGGATTAATTATGAATGATTGGGGTGCGAATATGAATAATGAAGAGATTAATTTAGATTTTTTAGATAATATTAAATTAGATGAAAATCTTGATAATGATATTGTAGTTGAAGAACCTAAGGAAGCATATAATTTTGACATTGATAAAGAAGAGGAAGAAGAATTAGACTTTGATCTTAATGAATTGATTAATAAGATTGATTCTAAAATTGAGAAATTAAATAAAGAAGATTCTAATAATGATGCCTCTAATGATAACAATGATGTTCCAAAAGAAATAAAAATTGAATCTGATGATATAACACCAGAGGAAGCAAGTGAAAATATTGATGTAAAGGTTGATGGAACAATAGCAGATGAAGATAGCTATGACGTTAACGAATTAATTAGCAAAATAGATGCAAAATTAGAAGAACTAAATAAAGAAGAAACTAGTGAGAATGAAATTGCTAAAGAAGATTCTACAATTGATGAAACTGTTGAAAATCCTGATGGATCGTCAAATAGTTTTAATGTTAATGAATTGATTAGTAAAATAGATGCAAAATTAGAAGAGTTAAATAATGAATCTAATAATGATAATTCAGATGAGCCTGATGGTGGTAATGTTTCAATATTTGAACAACCTATAGTAGATGAAGAACAAATGGAAAATGATTCTGAAAAGGAAATATCTAGTGTTATTGATGAAAAAAATGAATCAACTGATGTTCAAGTAGAATATGCAAGTGATGATAAAAAAGATAGTATTACAGATAATATTAATGTTCTATTTGAAAAAGTAAATTCGAATGTAAGAGAAGCTTCAGATATATTTACTAAAAATGTAGAAATGAAGAAGAAATTAGATAAAAGATTTGAAGAATTAAAAGATTTGCAAAGAGATATTGAGAAAACTAAGCAATCTGATTATGAAGAAATCAATAAATATAAAGATGCTGTTTTAGAAGAATTAACATCTAAGAAAGCTGAAGTTGAAGCAAGACTTAATGAACTTAAAGACATGCAAGCTAAGTTTGAAAAAGAGAAAACTGAATTTGAAAGATATAAAAAATCCGAAAAAGAAAAATTAGAAGATTTAGCTCGTGATAACAAAGTAAAAGATACTAGTAGAAAAGAAGAATTAGAGTTGCTTGAAGATAAACTTAGAAAGCAAAAAGATTCTTTAGATGAAGAAAAGAGACAACTAAGTTTGGATAGAATTCAATATGAAGCAGATAAAAATGAACTTGCTAATAATATGTTAAAGTTTAATGAAATAGTTGGAACTTTTACTGATGGTGTTGGTAATTTAAATTAAATTCAAGTATACAAGTGTATGCTTGTTTTTGATAGGGGGATATATGAATAAACAAATAGACGATTTTATTGATTATTTAGAGTATGAAAGAAACTATTCTAATAATACTATTATTGCATATAGAAATAACATTATACAGTTAATAGAGTATTTAAATGATAATAAGATAGATGATATTAAAAAGGTTGATTATGATATTATTAGAAATTATTTAAGTTATTTATATAATAAAAAATATGAAGCTAAATCTATATCTAGAATGATTAGTTCTATGCGTAGGTTTTTTAAATATTTAAAGTCTAATAGTATAATATCTAATAATCCAATGTTACTTATAAGTAATCCTAAAGTAGAAAAGAAGCTGCCTAAGTATTTAACCATTAATGAAATTGAAAAACTACTTAATACTCCTGATATGAGTGATTCAGTAGGTATTAGAGACGCATTTATACTTGAATTATTATATGTAAGTGGGATACGTGTAAGTGAGCTTGTAAACATTAAAATAAATGATATAACACCAACTGAAAAGAAAATTAAGATATTAGGTAAAGGAAATAAAGAAAGATATGTTTTATATGGAAGTCGATGTATGAATTTATTAAATAAATATATGAGTATTAGAGAGAACTTTTTAAAATATCCTAATGAATATTTAATACTTAGTAAGACAGGTAGAAAACTAAATACACGAGAAGTTAGGAATATAATTAATAGAATTAAAAGTAAAGCTGGGATTGATATATCAATATCACCTCATACATTTAGACATACATTCGCAACACATATGTTAAATGAAGGTGCAGACCTTAGAGCAGTTCAAGAATTATTAGGACATGAAAATCTTTCTACAACAACTATTTATACACATTTGACTAATGAAAAATTAAGAAGAACATATTTGGATACACATCCTAGAGCATGACACTAATGCTCTTTATTTATATGTAAAAAAATGTAAAATACTTAAATATTGGTAAAAAAAGTATTGAACTTGAAATTTGCATTTGTTATAATATGGAATGTTGAAGGAGGAAAGTGATTTATGACAAAGTATGTTTACTTGTTTAAAGAAGGAAATGCTGATATGCGTAACTTACTTGGTGGCAAAGGTGCGAATCTTGCTGAAATGACTAATATTGGATTGCCTGTGCCTCAAGGATTTACTATTACGACTGAAGCATGTACTAAGTATTATGAAGATGGTAGAGAAATTAATGATGAAATTCAAAGCCAAATTAATGAGTACATTGAAAAGATGGAAGAGATTACTGGTAAGAAGTTTGGAGATAAAGAAAATCCTTTACTTGTATCAGTAAGAAGTGGTGCAAGAGCATCTATGCCAGGTATGATGGATACTATTTTAAATTTAGGTTTAAATGAAGAAGTAGTCAATGTTATAGCTGAAAAATCTAATAATCCTCGTTGGGCTTGGGATTGCTATAGAAGATTTATTCAAATGTATTCAGATGTTGTTATGGAAGTTGGTAAAAAGTATTTCGAACAACTAATTGATGAAATGAAAGATAAAAAAGGTGTTAATCAAGATATTGAACTTGATGCTGATGATTTAAAAGAATTAGCTACACAGTTTAAAGCTGAGTACAAAGATAAGATTGGTGAAGATTTCCCAGATGATCCAAAAGAACAATTAATGGGAGCTATTAAAGCAGTATTTAGATCTTGGGATAATCCACGTGCTAATGTATATAGAAGAGATAATGATATTCCTTATTCTTGGGGAACTGCAGTAAATGTTCAATCTATGGCATTTGGTAACATGGGGGATGACTGCGGAACTGGTGTTGCATTTACAAGAGATCCTGCAACAGGAGAAAAAGGATTATTTGGTGAATTCTTAACTAATGCTCAAGGTGAAGATGTTGTTGCCGGAGTTCGTACTCCAATGCATATAACTGAAATGGAAGAAAAATTTCCAGAAGCATTTAAAGAGTTTAAAGAAGTTTGTAAGACTCTAGAAAATCATTATAGAGATATGCAAGATATGGAATTTACTGTAGAACATGGTAAACTATATATGTTACAAACTAGAAATGGAAAAAGGACTGCACAAGCTGCTTTAAAGATTGCATGTGACCTAGTTGATGAGGGGATGCGTACAGAAGAAGAGGCTGTAGCTATGATTGATCCAAGAAACTTGGATACATTATTACACCCACAATTTGATGCTAAAGCATTAAAAAATTCAAAACCTATTGGAAAAGGTTTAGGTGCATCACCTGGAGCTGCATGTGGTAAAGTTGTATTTACTGCTGATGATGCAGTTGCATGGAATGAAAAAGGTGAAAAAGTAGTTCTTGTTAGACTTGAAACTTCACCTGAAGATATTACAGGTATGAAAGCTTCACAAGGAATTTTAACTGTTCGTGGAGGAATGACTTCACATGCTGCAGTAGTTGCTCGTGGAATGGGTACTTGCTGTGTATCTGGATGCGGAGACATTGTGATGGATGAAGAAAACAAGAAATTTACACTTGCTGGAAAGACTTTCCACGAAGGTGATGAGATTTCTATCGATGGTTCAACTGGTAACATTTATGATGGATTAATTCCTACAGTAGATGCTTCTATTGCTGGTGAATTTGGTCGTGTTATGGAGTGGGCTGATAAGATTCGTACACTTAAAGTTAGAACTAATGCAGATACTCCAGCTGATGCAAAGAAAGCTCGTGAATTAGGAGCAGAAGGTATTGGGCTTTGCCGTACTGAGCACATGTTCTTTGAAGAGGATAGAATTGCTGCATTTAGAGAAATGATTTGTTCAGATACGGTAGAAGAAAGAGAAGCTGCGCTAGAAAAGATTTTACCTTATCAACAAGGAGACTTCGAAGAATTATATGAAGCACTTGAAGGATATAGTGTTACAATTCGTTTCTTAGATCCACCTCTACATGAATTTGTACCTACTGAAGAAGCTGATATTAAAAAGCTTGCTGATGCTAAAGGTAAGAGTGTAGAAGAAATTAAGAATTATATTAATTCATTACATGAATTTAACCCAATGATGGGTCATCGTGGATGTAGACTTGCAGTAACTTATCCAGAAATTGCTAAAATGCAAACTAAAGCTGTTATTCGTGCTGCTATTAATGTTTCTAAAAAACATCCAGATTGGAATATTGTTCCAGAAATTATGATTCCACTTGTATGTGAATTAAAAGAATTAAAATATGTTAAGAATATTGTAGTTGAAACTGCTGATGCAGAAATTAAGGCTGCAGGTTCTGATTTAAAATACCAAGTTGGTACTATGATTGAGATTCCTCGTGCTGCTCTTACTGCAGATGAAATTGCTACTGAAGCTGACTTCTTCTGCTTTGGAACTAACGATTTAACTCAAATGACATTTGGATTCTCAAGAGATGATGCTGGTAAGTTCTTAGATGCTTATTATGATGCTAAAATATTTGAGAATGATCCATTTGCTAGACTTGATCAAAATGGTGTTGGTAAACTTATGGAAACTGCTATTAAATTAGGTAAACCAGTTAATAAGAATTTACATATTGGTATTTGTGGAGAACATGGAGGAGATCCTACTTCTGTTGAGTTCTGCCATAATATTGGACTTGATTATGTATCTTGTAGTCCATTTAGGGTACCAATTGCAAGACTTGCTGCTGCACAAGCTGCAATAAAGGCAGGAAGTAATAAATAATTAAACTGTAAAAAGGCTAGGTAAAACTAATCTTTTTTGTGTTATAATGAATATGGAAGTGATATCAATGAATTATATTATTTTACATGGAAGTTTTGGTTCGAAAGATGGTAATTGGTTCCCGTGGTTAAAGAAGCAATTAGAAGATAGAAATTATAAAGTTGATGTGCCTCAAATGCCAGTTGGTGTAGGAAATCAAAACTATGATAATTGGAGTGAAGAATTTTCTAAATTAGAAATAAATGAGAAAACTATTATAATTGCTCATAGTATTGCTCCAGTATTTGTTTGTAAGTATTTAATAAATAACAAAATAAAAGTAAAAAAATTAATCTTTGTATGTGGCTTTAATAATTATTTAGGAATAGATTCAGATTTTGATAATGTTAATAAACCAATGTTTTTAGATAATCTAGAGGATATAAAAAACTATTGTGATGATATAATTTGTTATTATTCTGATAATGATCCATATGTGAAATTTGATATTGAAAAATCATTTGCTGATAAAGTATCAGATAAACAACATATTATTGCAAATGGTGGCCATATAAATGCTGAAAGCGGATATACGCAATTTGAAGAAATTTTAGAAGAAGTTTTTTAAAAGCGAATTGATAAAATGAAAATAATTAAATGATATAATTAATTTTATCATCTTAGTCTTATTCATTCCTAATAGGTCCAAGGTACAAGCTGCAATTAAAGCAAAGAATAATTAATTTTTAAAGATTAAGTGAAAACTTAGTCTTTTTCTATGTTATAATATTACTTGAAAGATAAGGAGAGTCATAATGAATAAATATATGAAAGTAGCTAAAGAGTTGTCAGATGAAAATTTAAAAACAAATGTTGGTGGACCTTTTGGAGCATGTATAGTAAAAGATGGGAAGATTATAGGAAAGGGTTCAAATTATGTTTTAGAAAAAAAAGATCCTACAGCGCATGCAGAAATAATGGCAATAAGAGATGCTTGTAAGAATATTGGATCATATGATTTAAGTGGATGTGAGATTTATACTTCTTGCTATCCATGTCCTATGTGTTTATCCGCAATAATTTGGGCAAATATAAAAAAAGTATATTATGGAAATACAAAAGAAGATGCGGCAAAGATTGGTTTTAGAGATGATGATATTTATACTTTTATAAGTAATTTAACAGATAATAATGATGATAATAGTATTCTTTGCTTAGAATGTTTAGATAGAGAAGAAACAATAGAAACATTTAATGATTATATAAAGAAAAATGATAAGACAATTTATTAGAGGTAATGATATGAATAATATAGAATTAAATGATAAAATTGATAAAATGAATAATCTTGTTGAATTGCATTTGCACTTAGATGGTGCATTATCAATTGATAATTGTAAAAAAATAGCAACGATACAAAACATAGATATTCCAAGCGATAATGAGATTCCCAAAATGATGATAGTTTCAGATGATTGTAATGATTTAAATGAGTTTTTAACTAAATTTGAATTTCCACTATCTTTACTTCAAACTTTCGAAGGAATAAAAAATGCGGTTAAAAATTTAGAAGAGGAATTAGCTCTACAAGGAATAGTATATGCAGAAATTAGATTTGCTCCACAATTACATACTAGTGAATGTTTAAATCAAGATGAAGTAGTTAGAGCAGCTATAGAAGGACTTAATTCATCAAAATTAAGAAGTAATTTAATTTTATGCTGTATGCGTGGTAATAATAATCAAGATGAAAATATGGAAACTGTTAGAATAGCTAAAAAATATCTAGGAAAAGGAGTATGTGCAATAGACTTGGCTGGTGCTGAGGCTTTGTATTCAACTGCAAATTTTGAAAATATTTTTATGTATTCAAAAGAATTGGGAATTCCTTATACAATTCATGCTGGAGAAGCAGATGGCCCAAGTAGTATTTATGATGCAATTCGTTTTGGAACTAAAAGAATAGGTCATGGTGTTAGAGCTATAGAGGATTCTAATCTTGTAAAAAAGATTGTAGATGAAGGTATTACATTAGAAGTGTGTCCTACCAGTAATATATGCACATCCGTTTATAATAAAATAGCTGATATTCCAATAAAACAATTTATAGATAGTGGGGTTAAAATAACAATTAATACTGATGATCCAGCTATTTGTAATACTAACTTAAAAAAAGAATTAAAATTAATTGCAACTACATTTGAATTAACTTATGAAGATATTTTATCTTTACAGTTAAATGCAATAAAAGCCTCTTTTGCCAGTAAAGAAGTAAAAGAAGAAGTAATTAAAATTATTAATGATAATTAGGAGTGGTTTTTAACGAAAAAATGACTATTGACTTAGTTAAAAATAAATGCTAAAATAAATCCATAAATCAACGAAGGAGACT
The DNA here is from genome assembly GCA_946408655.1 of uncultured Caryophanales bacterium. Classification (GTDB taxonomy): domain Bacteria; phylum Bacillota_I; class Bacilli_A; order RF39; family UBA660; genus RUG12438. The sequence continues at coordinate 19,926 of CAMJTE010000017.1, forward strand.
AGTAATAAAAGTAGTTGATATAGAGAGTTAGTGGTTGGTGGAAACTAATGATATCTTTTATGAATCTACTCTGAAGAGAAATGAAAACATTTACGTAATTAGTGCGTTAAACTTAAGAGTCTAAGAAGGGTGGTACCGCGATTAAATTGCCCCTTTAATTAGGCTCTTTTTATTTTAGAAAGGATGATATTATGATAGATATTAAGTTGATTAGAGAAAATGCAGATTTAGTAAAGGAAAATATTAAAAAGAAGTTTCAAGATGAAAAAATAGTTTTAGTTGATGAAGTTAAAGAGTTAGACTTGAAAGCTAGAACTTTACAAACAGAGGGAGATAATCTTAAAGCTGAAAAGAATAAGTTAAGTAAAGAAATTGGAATACTTATGAAAGATGGTAAGAATCAAGAAGCAAATGAGGTTAAGGATAAAGTAGCAAAAAGTGCTAAAAGAATAAGTGAAATAGATGATGAATTACCAAAAATTCAATCTGAAATTAAAAATAAGATGATGATGATTCCAAATATTATCGCTTCTGATGTTCCAATTGGTGAAGATGATTCTAAGAATGTAGAAGAAGCAAGGTTTGGAGAACCAGTTGTTCCTGATTTTGAGATACCATATCACTCAGATATTATGGCTTCGTTTAATGGAATAGATAAGGATGCAGCAGGTAGAGTTAGTGGTAATGGTTTTTATTATCTAATGGGTGATATTGCTCGCCTACATTCAGCGGTACTTGCATATGCGAGAGATTTTATGATTGACAAAGGATTTACTTATTGTATTCCTCCATATATGATACATGGAGCAGCAGTAGATGGTGTTATGTCTTTCGAAGAAAAAGATAATATGATGTATAAAATTGAAGGAGAAGATTTATATTTAATTGGTACATCAGAACACTCTATGATTGCTAAATTTAAAGATCAATTATTAAATGAAAAGGATTTACCTATAACTATGACATCTTATTCTCCATGTTTTAGAAAAGAAGTTGGAGCACATGGAATAGAGGAAAGAGGGGTATATCGAATTCATCAATTTGAAAAACAAGAAATGGTAGTTATTTGTAAGCCAGAAGATAGTGACTCTTGGTTTGATAAGATGTGGAATTATTCTGTTGAATTATTTAGAACATTAGATATACCAGTTAGAAAATTAGTGTGTTGTTCTGGCGATTTAGCTGATTTAAAATATCGTTCTTGCGATATTGAAGCATGGAGTCCTAGACAGAAAAAATATTTTGAGGTATGTTCATGCTCAAATTTAACAGATGCTCAAGCAAGAAGACTTGCAATTAGATATAGAAAAGAAAACGGTGAAAAAGAGTTTGCACATACCCTTAATAACACAGTAATTGCTCCTCCTAGAATGTTGATAGCATTCTTAGAAAATAATTTACAGAAGGATGGAAGTATTAAAATTCCTGTTGTATTAAGACCATACATGGGTGGAAAAGAGTATATTAAATAAACTCTTTTTTAATTTGACATATAATATGTTTTTTGATAATATACGTAACTGGTGATTTTATGTATATCAATTATTATGAATTAAGAAAATTTGTTTGCAAATTATTTGATAAATATATGGAAAATGATACTAAATCTATATTTGAAATGTTGGATAGTTGTAGTTTTTTAGATATAATAGTTGACTCTATAGTTATTCAAAGGGAAAACGATAATTATAATTTATATTTTTCAACCAATTGTATAGGGCCTATGAGAAGTGATTTAGAATATGATATCAATATTTCTAAAACAAAAATGAGTATTTTAAAATATTTAGTTGCAACAGACCATAACAAATTTTTAAACTTTCTATCTAGTTTATTAAATATAAATGTTTCTAAGCTTAATAATGACGATGATACATGCTTATCAATAGTTTCTATTATGAAAAGTAGAAGTGATGAGATAATTGATGTAGGGAATAATTTATGTGCATTTGAATGTATTACTGATAACCAAGTATATGATGATTTTATATTAATTGGAGAATATAGTTATAATGGCCCTTTTTACACATATAAAAATAGAGATTATAGTAATAATCCTGTTGATAGAACCATTGAAGTTAATGATAAATCATTAGTAATTTCTGAGTTATATAATTATAATAATAATTTCTTTAAATGTAATATTTTAAATAGAATTAATACTAGTGAGAAGATAACCAAGTGATAAAACACTTGATTTTTTTTGTAATATCTATTAAACTTATATTAGGTAGTAAGTACTACCATGAATTGGAGGTGTAATATGTCTTTAACTTTTATCTCCATTTTGTTATTCATTGTTGGAATTGTAGCGGGCGCAATTGCAATGTTTGTAATTAATAATATAAGAAATTCTAAAAAGGATGCACAAGCAGAAAAAATCTTGAAAGATGCTTATAAAGATGCAGAAAAAATAAAAAATGATGCATTAAAATCTGGTAGAGAAGAAGCAAAACAATATAAAATTGATGTTGAAAACGATTTGAAAGAAAGAAAGACTGAAGTAAAAGAAGCAGAAAAACGTTTATCTAATCGTGAAGAGAGTATTGATAGACGCGATGAAAACTTACAAAATCGTGAAAATATGCTTGATAAAAAAGAAAAAGAATTACAAAAGAAACAAAATGATATTCAAGATGAACAATTAAAAGTAGAAGAACTAAAAAAAGAACAATTAGATATGCTAGAGAAGATATCTGGTTATTCTAAGGAAAAAGCTAGAAGTCTAGTTTTAAAAAGAGTAGAAGAGGATATGAATTTAGAAATATCATCTTATATCAAAGAGCGTGAATCAGAAGCAAAAATGACTGCTGATAAAAAAGCAAAAGGGATGCTTGTTGAGTGCATGCAGAAATACGCAAGTGATGTTGCTAATGAACAAACAGTTACTGTTGTTAATTTACCAAATGATGATATGAAGGGTAGAATTATTGGTAGAGAAGGAAGAAATATTCGTACTATTGAAGCTGTTACTGGAGTAGATTTAATTATTGATGATACTCCTGAAGTAATAGTATTATCTTCATTTGATCCATTAAGACGTGAGATTGCTAGAGTAACATTAGAATCTTTAATTAAGGATGGAAGAATTCATCCAGCACGTATCGAGGAGATATATGATAAAGTTTCGAAAGATATGAATGCAAAAATAATGGAATATGGAGAAAATGCTTTATTTAAACTTGGTATAGCTAAGATGGAACCTGAATTAATTGAACTTATTGGAAGACTTAATTTTAGGACAAGCTTTGGTCAAAATGCGTTAACTCATTCAATTGAAGTTGCATCGCTTGCTGGAGTTATGGCATCAGAAGTAGGAGAAAATGTCAATCTTGCGAAAAGAGCTGGATTGTTGCACGATATTGGTAAAGCAGTTGACCATGAAATTGAAGGAAGCCATGTTGAAATTGGTTCTAGTTTAGCTAAAAAGTATAAAGAAAATGATACTGTAATTAATGCAATAGAATCACATCATGGAGATACGGAAGCAACAAGTACAATATCAGCATTAGTTGCAATTGCTGATAGTCTATCTGCATCACGTCCGGGAGCTCGTAGTGATTCACTAGAGAATTACATTCAAAGAATGCAAGAACTTGAAGGGGTTGCAAATAAAATTGATGGTGTTGATAAAGCATATGCTATGCAAGCAGGACGTGAGTTACGTGTTGTTGTAAAACCTGAAAAAATTAATGATGCAAAAGCTCACAAAGTGGCTCGTGATATTAAGAATAACATCGAAAGCGAATTACAATATCCAGGGACAATAAAAGTTACTGTAATAAGAGAAACTAGAGCTGTTGAAGAGGCTAAATAAAAAAGTTACAACTTATGATGTAACTTTTTTGATATTTGGTTAAAAAATTAGTGGTGCAGTAAGGAAGATAGTTCGAAACTATACTAAAAAGATGTAAATAACTAATTGATTAATAATTGCATATCACAAATATCTAGATCATTATTAAAGCTGAATATGGCAAGCAAATAATGAAAGAACTATCTAAAGAACTAAGAAAAATATTAGGTTCAGGATTTTCTGTATCCAATCTCCAATATATGCGTAGACTTTATCTCAAATATCCAAAATAACAGACACTGTCTGTTAAATTGAGTTGGTCGCATTATTGTGAATTATTAAGTACTGAAAATGATGATGAAAGAAGTTTCTATGAAAAAGAGTGTATTAATTCTAACCGGAGTGTTAGAGAATTAAAAAGGCAATTAGATACTTCACTATTTGAAAGATTATTACTTTCTGAATGTAAAGAAAATAAGAAAAAAGTTTATGAATTATCTAAAGAAGGCCAAACACTTAATAAAGCCGAAGATATTTTAAAAGAATCTTATGTATTTGAATTCTTAGATGTTAAAGAAGTTAAACCTATTCTAGAAAAAGATTTAGAAAGAAAATTAGTTAAACATATGGAAGAATTCTTATTAGAACTAGGTAAAGGCTTTATGTTTGTTGGAACATAACAGAGAATAACTCTTGGTAATACTCATTATTACGTCGACCTGGTTTTCTATAATAAGATTTTAAAGTGCTACGTTTTAATTGATTTAAAAATTGGACAAATGAAAGCGGAATATGCTGGACAGATGAATATGTATTTAAACTATTATAATGAAGAAATTAATGATGAATATGATAATAAACCGATAGGTATTATTCTTTGCAAAAGAAAAAAAGATGTAGCAATGGAATATGCA